>JAOACK010000014.1 GCA_026417875.1 Thermodesulfovibrionales bacterium
AGATGTGTATAAGAGACAGGAAGTCTATTAAGATGATTGTAATTAAAATCAAAATTTTTTTCTATATCACATAATATAACATTTAAACCAGCCTTCTTGATTGCAGAGGGCACGGAAAAACATGTATAGGCAGGGATAATTACGTTTGATCGCTCTCCTGAGAGCCTTTTTAAGGATTTAAGTATCAAATAAAGAGCTGATTTTCCTGATGAAAGAAGAAAGGTATATCTAACACCAAAGAATTCTTTTATTTCTTCTTCCAGTCTCGCAATAGCCTTATCTTCACTAAAAAAGCCCTTTATTGCATAAATAAAAGCCTTCCACTCAACAGGTGCAGCGGCAGGTGGTATAATTCTTTTAATCATGGAAGATATTTTACAATTTTTGGTCCAATACTATTTGTAATCAGAAGCGGCATTCTTTTCCAGATATTAATAGCAAGCCTGAACTTTGGATTATCCGGACTCAGATCCGCAACTGCTTTTCCATTACTGGTCCAGTAATGCCAGTATAACTGATGAGGAGTAGCACCCCACTGTTCTTTAAACTTATACGTAGAGCTACCAAAGGTTGACCTGCCAAAATCAAAAAATTTATACCCCCTGTTACAGGCAAACTCAAGACAGGACCAGTAAAGTAACATATTGGGTGCATACCTGTTAAATCTTCTTAGAGAGGATGCCCAGGGGATTTCAATTATATCCTTGAATCCAAGAAGAATACCTGATGCTATCGGTTTACTGGTTGAATCAAAGACAACACAAATCCAGGCATCTTTATAAGACTTAAAAATATTTTTGAAGAATTTTTTTGGATATACTGGTGTGCCTAGATCCCGCATATTTTCTGAAAAAACAGAATAAAAATAATCTAAACCCTCTTCACGAAAAAATTTATGGAACATTCTTTCTTTTAATGGCCTTCTGATCTGTGACCTGAGCTTAGAGGAAAAAGATCTCCAGAGATTCTCGGGATCTGATGGTAGCGATAATCTCATCGAGACTTTCTTTATCTTTGCAGGCTGATGAGGAAGAAGATTTCTAGTGTGCCTTAATTCAATAAAGGTAACCTTCTTTTTCTTTGCTACATTTATAGCTTCATAAAGCAATAGATCAGTTATCTCATCCTTGTCAGAGCAAATACCCCCATAATTGAAGAAAGGAAGAGAAACTAAGAGATTTCCAAATAAACCCTTTATGTGTACCAGAGGCAGTATACCATTTATCCTCCCTTGATCCTCGCTGTAAAGATAATAAGTATCGTGTCCAAATGTATCTTCTATAACATCCTTCCATATACTTAAATGATAAAGTACTGAATTTGGCGACTTCATCACATAGAAATCCCAGACTTGGTATTCAGATTTCTGTAGCAGTCTTATTTTCATGGAAAAAAATTTTTATGAGTAATATGCCAACATATATACCAATAAGGTCTAAACATATATCCATCCAAGAGGAGGTTCTGCCGGAAACAGTAGATTGATTCAATTCATCGCAAAGAGCTACAGTCAAGGATATAATTATCAAAAGATAAAACCCTATTCTTTTTCTTGGCCTTAAAGCAAGAAAAAGAAGAATCACAAGAAGGGTATAGAGCGGTATATGACCCATGTTCCAGAAAATTTTTTCTGTAAGGGTATCAGCGAAGTGCAGAGCAATATCGGGCAAGGAAGAGATATAGAATATGAAGAGGATATAAAGAACTGTAAGTATTAAATAAACCAATTTCATAAATTCAGCGAAGAATGATCTTTCCTAAAGACTTGCAGAACTGCCAGGCGGAAATAAGTAAAGGAGCAAACCCTCTTTTATAAAATCGAATGGAAATCTGAGTGATAATTCTGTTTGACCAGTGGAATTTATAATGTTCAGTTCCCCTTAAAAAATCATAAATTTTAATATTCTCCCTGATCGCCTTCTCAATAGCCATACCTATAATTAAATTACCGATACTTATCTGAGGTCTGAAGGCTTTATCTACAGCCATTGAGTAGAGATAAAGGATATCATTATATTTAAGATGAAGGAGGCCGGCTATATATTTATCATTAAATGTCAAAAAGTCTAATTGAAAATAAGGATTACCCCTTTCATGGATTCTAATAAAAAATTTCTGCAGAAACATTGTAAAGGATTTTGATAGAGCTCTACTCTTTTCATAGATAGTAAAAAAACTCTGTAGCTCTCCGGTCAAATCCCCATCTCCACCGCTTGAATAAGTAATGAGCCCTACCGCCCCCTCTCTTCTTAAGAGATTCAGATGCCTCCTGAACTGCTGCCTCCTGTGATTGGATAGGGAGGCGAAAAAATCATCTGTATTTTGAGGCAGCACAGTGACAGGACAGAAAAAACTTGGCTTTACGTGAATATACTTGCCTTGCTGCTCCATTTTTTCATAAAGATATAGAAAAAAAACAGATTGAGCATGAATGGGGCATAATTCCATTATATCCCAATCTCTTTCACTCATGAGAAAATCATAAATTAATTCTGACACTTCTTTTTCATAGCCTCGCTTTATGATTACATCGAGATAATCAGAGCCGCATTCGGGATAACCCAGAAAATATAACCTTCTTATTTTTAAGATAGAAGAGGGTGATTTCTCAATGTAAAAGGGCGCGATACCAATTATGTTCGTATTTTCTTCTACTAGAAGAATAAATAGGGATCGCATATTATTCCAGTTACACTCAGCCCAAGTAAACAACCACTCCCATGTTAGAAAAATCGTATTCGAGGAAGATCTTACTAAAAGCTCATTCCATTTTTCTCTGATACTTTTCCATTCCTCAAATGAATTAATTTTCCTTATGTTCATTGAAGTAGAAAAAACCTATAGATTCAAATTTAAAATCTTTTAATATGCTTTCTATCTTTGAAAGGGTTTTGCGAATATTGAAATAGTGCCTGAAAGAGGATCTGAGCCCTGCCCTTAAACGAGGCTGTTCTGTATCTATTTCCCAGGGATGAATATAAAGGATCGCCATACTCTTTTCCTTCTCATTTAATCTCTTAATGGCATATTTTATAAATTCAACAGGAAGAAGCCTCAAATATCCTCCTCCAGCAACTGGAATATTTAAACCTAAAAATCTCAGTGTGGAAGGTGGATACTCCATTATTGAACCTGCCTCTGTCTTAATAATGTGAGGGAATCTTTTTGCTTCAGGAATTCCATATACATCATGATGAATTGGAAAAATACTTGAATCGTAAACATATCCCTCTTCAACAAGAATATCAAGGGCCCATAAAGTCTTCTTTGAAATTGAATAGCTTGGAGCCCTGTAGCCAGCTATCCTTATACCGATTATATCCTCAAGAATTCTTTTTGAAATCTGGACATCCCGTCTAAACTCATCAGGAGATAAATCGTAGATAAGTTTGTGGTTATAACCGTGGGAGGCAATCTCGTGTCCGCTTTCATAAATATCTCTCACAAGAGCAGGATACCTTTCAGCAACCCATCCCAACATAAAAAAGGTCGCCCTGACTGAAAATTTGGCCAGCACTTCAAGAATTTTGTATACATTTCTATCCACTCTGCATTCGAAATTATTCCATTCTTCAAATTTAATACAATGAGCAAAGGCAGACACCATGAAATAATCTTCTACATCAACAGTCAGAGCATTAATCATAATTGAAAATCAACCGTAAACCTTTTTATAAATCTCGCTTACAACTAATTCAAGCTGTCTTATTTTTAAGTCACACCTTACAAGGGCTTCCTTAATCTTTCTAAAATCACCATTAACATTTTTAATCGTATCTGATGCCATTTTAATATCCGGTCTATTACCTAAATCCTTTATTACATCACTAACAACAGAACTGTTTATAACCTTGGTTTTTTCTGAAAAAGCTATCAAAAGTAAAAAATCACACAAAATATTTACAAGTCTGGGCACGCCCTTGCTGTATTCAAAAATCTGCTCCATCACTCCATCTTCAAATTTTACTGCATCCCGGTTGCCGGCAATTTCAAGGCGGTGGAAAATGTATTCTTCCATTTCCTCCCTGCTTAAAGGATTGAGATGTGTATAAACAGCGATTCTCTGTCTCAACTGAGCAAGCTGGGGACTCGCAAGCTTGCGGTCAAGTTCGGGCTGCCCGACAAGAATAATTTTTAGAAGTTTTTCTTTTTCAGTTTCTAGATTGGATAATAATCTTATCTCTTCCAGCTGATCGTAACTCAAATTATGAGCCTCATCTATTATTAAAAGGGTTTTCTTTTCTTCAATATAATTATTGATCAAAAAATCTGTCAGATCTTTTAAAAGCACAGGCTTATCCCTGTTCTCAATTTTTAAACCGAACTCCTGATTTATCATTGAAATAAGTTGACTTGATGTGAGCATTGTATGGGAGAGACTTGCTACATCCACAGCATTAGATATTTTTTTTAAAAATGCCCTTATCAGAGTTGTCTTACCTGTTCCGATTTCTCCAGATATGACGATGAAATTGCAGCTGCTTAACATCCCGTATTCAAGATAGGTTAGTGCCCTTCTATGGGCCCTTCCTGAATAAAAAAAATCAGGATCAGGCGTCAACTGAAAGGGATTTTCTCTGAATCCAAAAAAGGAATTATACATTTCAGAAAATATGCCTGTATTTAATGGTTATTATATTTTCTTCATATTCATCCCTGTCAATGCTTGAATTGTAAGAAGTGTACCCGTAACTCAGGATAAGATTATCCTTTTCACTTATTGAATAATCAAGAGCTGTTGAAATCATGTACCGCTCTCTTTCTTCTTTTTCAGGTCTAAGTCTTTCATTTCTGTAACCTGCACTTATCCTATGCTGAAACCATGGATTATAATTTAAAGTTATACCTGGGCTTATGGCATAAGACTCATCGACTCGATCGGTTTCTAAATATTTACTCTTTTCATGAATAAGATTAAGGTTATAAATAATTCCTGTCCCGTACCTTATCGAAATTTCCTCTGACCTTACATCATAAATTCCGAGCTGAGCAGATGGTAAGGTATCTCTTCTTACATTAAAAGTCACATCGCCTTTGTCAAGAGCCCTGCTAAAGGATAATCTGTACAGAATAAATTTTTTATCAGTTCTGTCACCGAAATTAATATATCTGTACCCAACGGACATAGTCATATTGCTTTTTTGGGAGAATTGATGGGAATAATATAAAGAATTGGTAATCAGCTCACTGTCCTCTCCTCTTTCAGGTCTATGCATTATAAAAATTGATTCGATTCCGGCTGCTGCTCTCAGGCTTAATTTCTTTTCAAATCTATTAAAAAATTCATGCATGACCCTATCAATACCTTCTGGATCCCTGAACCAGATGTTATAATATCGATAACCTGGATTCATCACCAAAGTATCGGTGAGATTTATTTTCAGATAGGGTGAAGCGGAAAAAATATTTCTGTCAGTCTTGTTCACCGTAATATTTGTCTCTGTTGATGGACGCCTGGGATCAATGATAGTCTTTGAAAATTCATCGGATAAATCAAGATATAAGAAATTTTTTACGATATCTATCTTTGTAGAGGCGTTCAGCAAATGGGAAGTATCATCATCTTTAAGTCGGCTGTAATAAATCCATCTGAAGGTATAATCTAATGACATATCAAGTCTTATAGTTCTGTAGATGATATTGAAAGATGGTTCTATATAAGATATATATTCATGAGTCTTATCCGATGCCGATAGATAAAGGTTGTCATTGTATTCCTCTGATAAGGAAAGGGATGTCTTTATTTTTAGGTCAGCAGCCTCAGCCCGGAAGAAAAAGCATAAAACTAAAAAAATGCAAAGTGCTATGAAATATCTTTTCTCTGCCACATCATCGCCCGTCAAAATAGTAAGGATATTTTATCCTTATCAGGGAAGAAGGAAAACAGTTCAGAACAATACCGATTATCCTTTCTTTATTTAGAAGTGAAAGTGCCTGCCTGACAGAGTTCTTAGTCGTTTTTTTATCATTAATCACAAGAAGAACAGCCTCAGAAAGAAAGGCAAGCTGAATAGTATCGGCCGACGAAAGAATGGGTGGAGAATCGAGTATAATGTATTGATATCTTCGCTTCATCGCCTGAATGAATATTTTCATCTTTTCCTGCAGATACCTATCATTTATATCCTTCCCGCAGAAGACGATATCAAGATTTCCTATGTTAGTAGTCATTATAATCTTTGATAAATCAAAAGAGCCTTCAAGATAATGAGAAAGGCCGCTATTTTCGTTAATTCCAAGATAGTGATGTATAGATGGATGCTTGAGGTCGGCATCAATAAGAAGTATTCTGAAATCAGACGATAGTGCAAGACTTACAGACAAATTTAAAGCAACAAGACTCTTACCGGCACCTGCATCAGGACTTGTAACGAGCAAAGTCCTGTTCTCTTCTATCGCATGATCCTTAAAGATTCTTGCCTTTAACTTTCTGAACTGCTCAGATTCAAAAGAATCGGGTCTAATGAGACTTACCACATAGGGGCTGACATTATTAAGATCGACCACCACAGGCTGAGGATCACCCGAAAAGTTATCTTCAAGGTTTTGTGCGACAAGATATTTTTTTTCCTTAAGGACTCTATTAAACGCTCTCTCCAGTATATCCACTTAGACCTCCTAAAAATTAATTATCCTAAATCCTAAATATTTAAAAAGAATTTCATTTAACCATACAAAAAAGATCAGTAATAAATAGACACCTGATGCTAGCAGTATTCTATTTTCCCTTGTCTTGCTAAAATAAGAATCAGGTATAATTTCGGGTATTACAGAAAGCACTGGTAATCTTAATTCTGATTCTATTTCATTTTCATCATTAAATCTTCCAGAAATGTAAAAAAGAGCAATCACAATTCCCGAAGCCAAGCTCAGCCCTATCAAAAAACCAGCAAGAATTAAACTAGACCTGTCAGGTTTTTTGGGATAGTGCGGAACCTTTGCATATTCTGCGATTAAAATTGATTTTGGTATACCGACCAGTTCTAACTGGGCAGCCTCAATCTTCTGGAAAAGATCATCGTAGAGTTTTTGATAGACCGATTTTTCACGCTGCAGATTAAGCCATTCCTGCCTTTCGCGCGATAATTTTTTTAATTTCTCCTCTGCGACAATTTGCTGACCGGATATCTCTGATATCTGGGTTTTGACTCTCTCTATCTCGCTTTCAATTTTTTTGATCTCCTCGTTTATTGAATATATGACAGGATTTTCACTATTATCAGGATATTTTTTCATGTGATCTATCTGTTTTTTTAACTCCTCGATCTCCATCCTTGTCTTTATTACATCAGGATGATTATCAGTATACCTAGCACTTAAGTTCAGCAGCTGATTGTTCAGTCTTGATAACCTCATAAAAGGAGACTCCTCAATTTCTGTCCCTCTGTAAGCAACGCTATGTGCATCGGTTAATTGTTTGGCCAGGCTCTCTCTGGTAGCCTCGAGCTCCTTTAATTTGATTTCTAATTCTATTCGTGAAGCATGCAGGGCTTCAAAACCCCTGAGTAAGGGTGATTCCCTTTCAGGCACAAAATTTGGATTTCTATTTAGAAAATCCTGAATGAGTTTATTTATCTGATCAAGTTTTTGTTCATATTCAAGTAGCTTTTTTTGCGAGAACTCAGTTATACCAGATATGGTATTTTTCCGGATGGTATTTAAATATTCAATATAATCTCTGATCAAGGTGTTAACAAAATCTGCCGCGTATATGGGATCTTTATGTCTGAAAAAGACCTTAACTTGAAAAATATTTCTTTCCCCTATTGTGTTAATATTGATCTTCAGTCTTGATTTTGTTTCTGATACAATTCTATCTTCGATTAAATTTTTATTTGATGCTGGATAAATCTTCTTAAGGGAATTTCTGACAAGTTCTTCTGAAAAGAGTCCCTCTTTAATCATGGATAATTTTGAATCCACATTCAGCACTCTTGAACCTCTTAAAAAGGTACTCTCAAAAAGGGTATTCTCTACGAGAAAGGTAGAAGAAGCCTCATATTCAACAGGCATGAGGAAGCTACCCCAGGTAAAAATGGAAAGAATAACAAGAAAAATAATAATAAAAAATTTTTTTCTGCGAAGAATCTGAAACCAGTAATAACGAATATTTAATGAAGGATTTTCTGATATATTCATATTGTCTCCTTAAAACATTCCTGTTTTTACGATCACTATATCACCAGGCATGAGAGCCAGATCTCCTTCCAAATCACCATTTTTCATAATATCACCAACCCTAACTGAAAGTTTCTTTACTCTTCCCTCTTCTCTTCTCACTACGACTACATCATTTTGCTTTGCAAATTCAGTAAACCCTCCACACTGAAGAATGGCATCAACAACTGTGAGGCCTTCTTTATAGGATAGGAGTGAGGGATTTCTGACTGCTCCCATAACCTTAATTCTATTGTTAAAGTTATCAGCAAGTAAAATTATATCCCCTGGTTTCAATATTATATCCTGTGTCAGATCACCTTTTAAAAGGTTAGATAAATTAACAATTAATTTTTTGCCCTCTCTTATAATTGAGGAATTACGAAAATCAATATCTTCTAAAGAGCCTACTTGAGCAAGCAATTGTAACAAAGACGTTTTTCTTTTTAATTGGATGACACCTGTTGATCCCTCTCGAGTGCCAGCCTCAACTGGAGAACTACTTCTCTGTTTTACAACATAGACCTTATAATTATTTATTTCTGAAACCATGATGCTTACGACTGGTGCCTTTATATATCGGGAGAGCTCATTCTCAATTATCTTTTTGACCTCCATGGGAGTTCTGCCTGCTACCTTGATGTCGCCGATAAGATGAAAAGAGATCTTTCCATCAGGTCTCACGGGTAACTCAGCAGTCATCTCAGGATTTCCCCATACGGATATACGAAGGATATCTTCTTCACCGATCAGGTAATCTCCGTCAAAACTCCAGGTAATGGCTGGGATGAAAATAAAGTACAGAATAATTAGAATATTTTTCATAAATCTACCTCTTTTAAGTAAAGCTCCGCCTTCTCAGTCACAGTGACTGATTTTTAAATTACTCTAAAATATTTTTTAAGCTACCTCTAAATCAGAACCGTACAATTTTACGGCAACGCTTCTGCCTAAAATATGAATATTTACCACAAAGAGAAAAGAATCATCTTTTTTCTTTATAATTCCTTCGGCTCCTTTAAGTGGTCCATTCTTTACCCTTATTCGTATACCTTCCTGCAACTCAGGGTATACATTTATCTGTTCAGGACTCCCAAGCAAAATTTTAAGGGATTCTATTTCCTCGGTAGATATTGAAGCAGGCCTTCCATAATCATTACAGAGAAATCTTACAACTCCTTTTGTTCTTAACACCGAAAGAAAGTACTCTGGTCTTGCTTCCATATATACAAAAAGGTATCCTGGAAAAAGAGGAAAATCTATCATTTTTTTTCTGTCTTTCCAGTGCCTGAGTATCTTTATTACCGGCAGGAATGTTTCAATATTTTTTTGAACCAGGGCATTATACGTTTTAAATTCATGCCTTGACTTAACATATACTGCATACCAGTTATTAGAAAACATTTTATCTTCCCCTTCCAAGTATAATTACCCTAATTGTTTCGATTATAATCATTAAGTCAAAAAAAATCGACAAATGCTTTATATAAAAAAGATCATATCTGAGTTTCTCAATGGCATCTTCCACAGAGGCTCCATAAGGATATCTTATCTGTGCCCATCCAGTAATTCCTGGCTTTACAAAATGTCTTTCGCTGTAAAAAGGTATTTCCTGCTTGAGCTTTTCCACAAATTCAGGACGCTCTGGTCTCGGGCCCACAAAGCTCATTTCACCTTTTATAACATTAAATATCTGAGGCAGTTCATCTAACCTTGTTTTTCTCAATATCTTCCCAATCCTTGTAATTCTGAGGTCATTCTTCTCTGCCCAGACCGGTCCGGTATCCTTTTCTGCATCAGGAACCATTGTTCTGAATTTATACATTACAAACTTCTTCTCCTTCTCTCCCGTCCTTATCTGGCGATACAATACCGGACCTCTGGAGTCAAGCTTGATAAGAAGTGCCACCAGGCACATAAGTGGAAAAGTAATAATTAAAATTGTAAATGCCATAATAATATCCATAATTCTCTTAGAAACTCTTTTCAAAAAGGTTATCTTAAAGCCATTGGAGAAAATAAACCAGCTCGGTGTGATATTCTCTATAAGTAATTTCCCTGTAAGCTGTTCATAAAAAGAAGGAGCATCTAGAACCTCTATACCGCTGAACTTACACATAAGTAAATCCCTTAAAGGTAAAGAACCTCTCCTCTCACTGATTGATACAATAACCTTATTAGCCTTTTCTTTTAGAACTATTTCACCAAGTTTTTCCTCGCTGCACAGAACTTTCTCCCGGGGAACAGCAATAACATCAGAGGAACAATGGACATACCCAGCAAGGGCATATTGATGATTTGTTGAAAGGATTAGGTTGCCAATCTTACTGGCAACAGGTCCTGTGCCCAGTATGAGAACCCTTTTTGCTAGAAGTGGCATATTCAGCAGAGACCTCCAGCCCCTATGCCATAAAAACTGATAAATACTGAAGGAAAAAATTGTAATTGCCAGAAGCCCCCTTCCGATTGTTAAAGAGGGTATAAAGTAAAAAATTACTGACAGTATAAATACAGACAAGATATTACATATAACAATTTTTAAAAAAATCATTTTACCTGAATCATTACTCTGGTTATATAGTTCTGCCAGAAAGGAGATTAGAATTACTACCACGGTAAAGATAAATATTTTAATTAATGGTTTTTCAATTACCTCATCAGCAGATAGTGTTCCAAATCTTAATAAGATGCCAGTAAAAAAACTTGTAACAGCCAGAACTACATCTCCCAATATGATAAAAATTATTCTATTCATAAATTATTTACAGGATACTGTATCCATTAATATTTATATCTCCATCAATGACCTTCTGAATTACAGTTTTAAATTTATGATAATCAAGGGGTTTAATCATACAATAGGAAGAATTAAAATCATTCAACCACTTTAACAGGGTTTGATCAATATTGTCTGCCAGTACAAGGACCGGAATATTTTTCTTTTTGATCTCGTTAAAAAAGACTGCTCCGTAAGGATAACTAGTTACAACGAGGTCAAAGTCGTACTGATTGAGTTTAGAATTGATATTATCATTGACCATAGAAAAGATCTCTACTGCATAACCACTGCTGCCAAGGATTGCTTCACAAATTTTAGAAAATCCATATTCATCAATTATCAGAATTTTTTTCATAATTAATAAGAAGCAAATATAATGCCAGTGATGAAATTCAGGGATATCGTTATTTAATTGCAGGATTTTTCTATTTTTTTTTGTTTCTAACAGGACATAAAGATATAATTTATAAAAGTATAAAATTGTAGATTCAGGTCACAGATTTAAATTTTCACAGAAGTTAAAAGAAAAAAGTGTTGCAGAAGGTTACATTATAAAAGAGTGGTTACAAGCATCGATTTTTTAATCAATTAATTTAACTTAGATGTTTCCTTGGGAAACATAAGCGATAGTTCATTCAGCCTTTTATAAAGGGTCTTTCTGGAAATACCAAGGAGCCTTGCAGCCCTTGATTTATTACCCCTACATTTTAAAAGGGTATCCCTTATAGCCAAAAGTTCCAGATCCTTTAAAGAATTGCATTGTTGCGATTCTTCGTCTTTATTACACACTATCTCTCTTGGTAAATCCCTGATAGTAATCTCATCTCCTTTTGCCAGCACTACGGCACGTTCAATTACATTTCTTAACTGCCTTACGTTCCCGGGCCAATGATAGTTTTTAAAAATGTCAAGAACTTGTTTCGAAAAAGTAAGGTGCTTATTCTCTTTTAGGGAAAATTGCTTTAAAAAAAGTTCTGCCAGTAAGGGTATGTCCTCCGTTCTTGCTCTTAGTGGAGGTAATGTTATTTGGACAACATTTATACGGTAATAAAGATCCTGTCTGAAGTTTCCTTTTTTAACTTCAAGCTCAAGATCACGATTGGTTGAACAGATAAGTCGGAAATCAACACTTATTTTTTTATTGCTTCCAAGGCGTTCTATTTCCTTTTCCTGTAGGACCCTCAGAAGCTTGGCCTGGAGATAAAAATCAAGCTCTCCTATCTCATCAAGCAATAATGTACCTGATGCAACCTCTTCGAAACGGCCTATTCTCCTTGAAATAGCTCCAGTAAAAGCACCTCTTTCGTGGCCAAAAAGTTCTGATTCGAGAAGTTCCTTAGGGATTGCGGCACAGTTTACTGCAACAAAGGGCTTATTTTTTCTTGAACTTGTAAAATGTATTAATCTTGCGACCAGTTCTTTACCGGTACCTGTCTCTCCACAAACTAAAACATTACAGGTAGAATCTTTAATGGACTTTATTACATTTAAAACCTTTTTCATTTCACTACTCTCTCCAATAAATGCATGTTCATCACTTAATGAATAAAATTTTCTTTTGAATCTTTTCTCTTCCACTGCCTTTGATACAATTTCTTTAAGTTTTATATAATCTGGAGGTTTTATGAAATAATAAAAAGCTCCGAGTCTTAATGCAGAGACAGCTGATTCTACTGTTCCGTAGGCTGTGAGAAAAATCACAGGAATATCTGGATAATATTGGTTGATCTGTTCGAATAAATACATACCATCCTTATCAGGCATTCTTAAATCTGTGATGATGCAGTCGAAGTCTTTTTGTCTAAGAAATTCAAGTGCCATTTCGACACTAGAAGCACCTTCAATAGTATAACCCTCATCAGTAAGAATGGCACTTAGGACTTTTATCGCATTGATTTCATCATCTACAATTAATACTTCTCCTCTCATTTTGACACCTCAAATCGTAAATTTTTTGTGGGCAGATAAATTTTTACTGATGTACCTTGCCCTTTAAAGCTATTTATTTCAATAAAACCTCCGTGAGATTTAATAATCTCTCTTGTGATGAAAAGTCCATAACCCCTTCCGCTTTCATTAGAAGGGAGGCAGTCATGTTTATCTTGAAACCCCATACCTGTATCAACTATCTCTATAACAACATAATTAGACGATACATCTTCTCTTAAATAGGTTCGGATATATAAATTCCCACCCCAAGGCATAGCTTCTATAGCGTTATTAATTATATTCAAAATTGCCTGTTCTATTTGAAATTGATTCAGAATTAAATCCGGAATCTTTCCGTATTCATAAAATGTTTTAATATTATGTGAACGAGTCTGGTAGGAAATATAGAGCTCTATTTTTTTCAATACATCATTTATATTCATCTGAATCAACTCCGAGTCGGAGAGAGATGAGCTTAAAAATTTAGAAATAAAGTTATCAAGTCTCGATATTTCTTCATTCATGATCTTCAGGAATTCTACAAGAGACTGATCATTTTTATATTTCTCACATATGTAGATAATTGCTCCCTTGATAGCATTTAGTGGATTTCTGAGACCATGAGCAAGAGAAGAGGCAGTCTTACCTATATCTATGAACTTTTTAGAGGCACTTAAATTTTGAATAAAGGAACAGGGCCGGAAGTTGCATACTGTTAATTTTACAAATTCGGGAGGCCTTTTTTCACCCAGGGGTTCTAATATTATATCTGCGGTCCCGCTATCAAAAAAACAATTAAAGCCAATATCTCTCAGATACATTTTTTTACTGTTTCGGAATATACTCAGTACGGCATCTCTTTTATCAATATATATCTTTGGTATAGCTTCAAAATATTTTTTTCCCACCAGCTCAGTATTTTTTATAAAACTCAAATCTGATTCCCATTTTCTGATGGTCAATCTTTTATCAATAATCAGCGTTAATTTATCACCCATAAAAATAAGTTATAGGATTTTTTTTTTAAAGTCAATACAGCAAATTGTAACAATAATTTAATGTAAACAATGAACACTATTACAATTTGATAAGGGGACTAAACATCGAGAGACCAAAGACAGAATTTTTATTTTTTGTAAATTCTTTATGGTGGGCAGGGACGGAATCGAACCGCCGACACGGGGCTTTTCAGGCCCCTGCTCTACCGACTGAGCTACCTGCCCGATGGGTATATTTTAATACATTTTCAAAAAGAAAGAAAAGGATAAAGTTTCCTTAATAAAATTCCATCATCAAGATAAGATGCACCATGTATGAATGCTGTCCGGTCTTAAAGTAATTACTATATAGCACCTGCCCTTTTAAGATAGGGAGCAAATCTCTGATCAACATTCAGGACGTGCTGTTTGAGCCAGTCCCTTACATATTCCACCACCTCGGCTGTTAAAACAGGTTTACCTTCTGTAAAATCCTTATGAAGATTATAAACCTTTTCTCTGAAGCCCTTATGAGCGGAGCGATGGCTTTCAAGCTCTGGATATTTAAATTTTTCCATATAGGCCTCTTCAGTCATGAAATGAATAACAGTATATTCAAGAAGTTCATTTAACACATTACCAAGTTCCTTCATACCTACGCCTCTGTACATTGCTTCCACAAGATTGTTATACAGAATGAATAATCTTTGATGCTGTGCGTCAATCTCAATTATATCAACCTTATATTTATTATCCCACTCAATAAAAAGGTCAGTTTTTTTTCTCTTTAATATCCAGTCAAAGAGTCCCATATGAGCCTCCTTACTTCAATAATCTCAGACCCGCATCATAAACCCTATGAAGTGCATCGGGTACCTCAAGTATGGCGCCCTTTGCATCCACGCCGAGGAAGCTGACCGTCTCGTGCTCAGGAACACTTATAGTCCTGAAAAAAGCTTTAGCAGTGGCTTCAGAGCACTGAATCCCTATCTCCTTCTTCATACCACCTACCAGTATCAAAAGACCTTTCCTTCCCTCTGGACCTTCAGGAATGGGTTTTTTAAGAAGGTATTTTTCACACCAGAAGGACTGGCATCTATCAATCATTACCTTTGCCTGTGCACTCAGGCTGAAAAAGAAAACAGGAGAGGCAAGGATAAACCTGTGCCCCTCCCTTATGGCATCGTATATCTCTGCCATATCATCATTAATTATGCATCTTCCTGAAGTCTCGCAGCCACCACAATCCTGGCAGGGCTTTATATTCATGAGATTGAGATTGAAGAGGATAATCTCATGGCCTGCCTCTTTTACGGGTCTCAGACATTCCTTTATAAGGATATCTGTATTTCCTTCTACCCTGGGGCTTCCATTAAAGGCAACTATCTTCATTATTCAATCTTCTTGAATGCCTGTTTCTTTGCACCGCATACAGGACATTCATCAGGTGGTTCATTTTCAAAAGTATTTCCGCATACCTGACATACATAGTAATCTACTTCAGCATTCTTTCCGAGGTTCTCAAGTGCCTTCCTGTAAAGATCTGCATGTATCTTTTCTACCTAATTGGCGAACTGAAAGCTCTTCAGAGCGCCTACTCTTCCTTCAGATTCTGCATCCTTTATCATTTGAGGATACATGCTTTCAAATTCATAGGTCTCTCCATTAATTGCTGCCTGCAGATTTTCTTTAGTTGATTTAATAGCTCCAAGTTCTCTCAGATGATTCATAGCATGGACCGTTTCTGCCTCGGCAGCTGCCCTGAAAAGCTTGGCTATCTGTCTGTATCCTTCCTCCTCTGCCTTCTTTGCAAAGGCGAGATATTTTCTATTCGCCTGTGATTCTCCTGCAAAGGCTTCAAGGAGATTCTTCTCAGTCTTTGTCATGCGCTTCCTCCTTAACGAACTCTCTCAAAGGCGTCTTTCGGTGCATTGCAGACAGGACATCTCCAGTCATCTGGAAGTTTTTCAAAAGGTATACCCTCTTTCCCTTCATCATATTCATAACCGCATATGGTACATCTCCATACAGCCATATTTACCTCCTAAAATTTTGCATGATATTCCTTTACCTTTCTGGCAAAGTCCTTTCCGAATTCATAGAGTTTTTGCTCATCTTCAAAGGAAGGCCTGTAGATAATCTGCATTCCAGGCTCATATGTTTCAAGTCCCATTCTCTTGAACTCCTCATATACCTCCTTAACTGCACCTCCACCCCATCCATAACTGCCAAAGGCACCGACGATGCGATTCTTAGGCCTTAAACCTCTTAGATGAGTAAGTAATTCTGCTATGGTTGGATACATTGTGTTATTAAGTGTTGGTGTACCTATCAGAGCTCCTCTTGCCTTCCAGAATTCTTTTATAGCTATACTCATAGGTGTTGCACGGAGTTTTATAACTTTGCAGTCCATCCCCTCATCCCTGATTCCCTGCATTATGGGAAGGGTCATCTGCTCTGTGCTGTGCCACATGGTATCGTATATAATGACGGCACCCAGATTTGCCTTTCCGTTTGCCATATCAAGATACATCTGTAAGACCTTTGCAGGATTCTGCCTCCATATAACTCCATGATCGGGTGCAATCATATCTATCTCGAGGCCGAGCTTCTTGAGCTCCTCTATCCTAGCCTTTATGAGCTGACCGAAAGGCATGAGTATATTGGCATAATAATCTATGACCGCATCCTCAAGTTCAGACATGGACTCACAGGTAATATACTCATCATCAAACCTTGCTGAGGATGCAATATGCTGGCCGAAGGCATCCTGGCTGATGAGAATCCTATCTTCCTTAACATAGGTCATCATGGAGTCAGGCCAGTGAAGCATAGGTGTCTCAATAAAGAGCAATGTTTTTTTACCAATCTTCAGTGTATCACCAGTCTTTACAGTTTTTATGTTCCAGTTTGATAGATCAAAAAATCTCTCAAGCCCCTTTTTACCCCGCTCGGTAATGTAGATATCAGCCTCAGGGCAGAGGGACTTTATCCTGTCAAGACCTGATGCATGATCATTCTCTATGTGATTCACAATAATATGTCTTATCTTTGATGGCTCCACAAGAGCTTTTATGTTTTTTATTGAAATATCTGCAAAATCTTCCTTAACCGCATCAATAAGGGTTATCTCGTCATCAAGAATAAGATAGTTATTATAAGTCGTTCCTCTCGGAGTAATGTATCCGTGAAAATCCCTTACAGCCCAGTCTATGGCGCCAACCCAGTAGATGCCATCCTTCAACTTAACCGGATTCATCTTTTCACCTCCTTTTCGAAAATTAGAATCAAGCTAATTCAGGAAAACAAAATCTCTTTACTTAATCCTCAAGCAGGGTTGAAAACTGATTATGATGCTCTTCCTCATCAGCAAGTATAGATTCAAAGAGCCTCTTGGTAACTACATCTCCTTCCTTCTCGGCAAGCTTGATTATCTCTTTGTAAAGAGCAATGGCCTCCTCTTCTGCTTTTTTATCAATTGATAACATTGCCTTGAGATTGTCTCCCACTGTAATTGTTGTTGGTTTTGTGGTTGGAACTCCACCAAGGTAATCAAGTCTTTCTGCTATTTCCTCAGCGTGTTTCATCTCAGTGATAGCTATCTTTTTAAATACTCCACCAACCGCCTCTGCATTCACACCCCTTACCATCACATGCTGCCACATGTACTGAATGCTCACCTGTAGTTCCCTTGCAATTGCGTCATTGAGTCTGTCAAGTAATTCCTTGCTTGCCATAAAAACCTCCTTCATTAAAAAAATTAATCTCCCAAGG
Organism: Thermodesulfovibrionales bacterium; assembly: GCA_026417875.1. Lineage (NCBI taxonomy): Bacteria > Pseudomonadati > Nitrospirota > Thermodesulfovibrionia > Thermodesulfovibrionales > Thermodesulfovibrionales bacterium. The sequence continues at coordinate 17,617 of JAOACK010000014.1, forward strand.
AGATTAATGAACTATTGTCTCTTTCCTGAATAGATGGTAACCGCAGAATATGCAATGAGTCTCTTCCTCATCCGTCCATATCTCCACGTCCTCTCCACACTTTGGACATGTTACAAATTCAGGAAAGGGCTCATAAAGCTCAATGCATGCCGGCTTATTATCTTTATATCCAGGTCTATTTTCCATTATTCAAACCTCCTTTTCTTAAAGGGCTCAATCTCTCCCTATAGTATTCTGAAAACTTATATTCTTAAAACTTTCCGTCACGGAACCTATATCCAGATCTTTTCTCCCTCCCTTGCCTTTCTCCATCCCTCTTTCTTGAGCCGCTCCATCCTCATGATACCCCATCTCTTTAATTCTTCGAGATATCTAACTGGATTACTCTTTGCAAGTTCTATTATCTTCTGCCTCTCATTCATGGAATCGATGTAATCCAGCGGATACATTCCACGCCAAGCACAGTATCCTTTATCAAATATAAACTCAGGTGTGATATCCTTAACAGGTAGAACCCTTGCTGCAAATCTTGCTACATCCATATCATATTCTATAATCCATCCATTGTCAACAATCATACTTGATGGATCAAAGTTTATATCACCTGAACATTCAGGACAGAAGAGTCTGTTGACCACCTCAGGTGGCATTATATTGTCTCTGAAACTGAAACTTGCAATGTATTTACCACATTGACAGCTTACTTTATAATCCATGCACATAAAAAAAAAACTCCTGTTTAAAGCATTGGTGAAAACCTTGATTTTGGTGCTCCGCAGAGCGGACATTTATATTCATCAGGTAATTCTTCAAATGGAACGCCAGGGGGTATTTTATTTTTCTTATCCCCTTTCGCTGGATTATAAATATAGCCACACTGCTGACATACATACTCTTTCAGTTCTACTTTTGTTTTTGTCTCCATGTCTTCCTCCTTAAATTAATTTTAGAGCCCTACGGAGCTCTCTTTTGTGTCTTTACCGCTTCCTCAGTAAATTCATCCTTACCACAGCAGACTGGAACGCTCTCTCCTTCTGGGTAATATAAGTATTAAAGTATTACATATCTGACATACATAGATTGGACTTAATATGATTACACCATTTTATCTCTCAGATACCTGCCTAGTTCCTTGTCTGTACGAGATATGTGGTTAAGCCACCACTGACCGAGCAGCTCATTGGTCTCCAGTGTAGCAACAAGCCTTAAACCATTCTTCTCAAAATCTGCTTTCAGTTCCTTGAACCTTTTTTCAAGATCCCTGTGCTGAGCAATATGAAATTCTATCCCGGGGTAATTATACTGTTTCATATATCTCTCTTCCAGTCCAAAATGGATTTTAATGTAATCCTCCAGAAACAGTATCAATTCATCAATTATTTCTTTACCCCTGCCTTCACGACAGGCTTCTCGCAACATGTTAAGTCTTTTTAAGAGCTCTTTATGCTGAGCATCAATCTCATTTACACCTGTTGATAGCTCATCACTCCATTTTAAAGGCATGTATACCTCCTCCACATTTACGGGTAAGGGCCAGATATACTGCCCTTACCTATCCTTAATTACCTTTTACTTCAACGCCTCATAGACCTTACCCACTATTTCCTCAGATGGCTTAAGTGTCTTCTGACCCGGTCTCCATTTAGCAGGGCATACCTCCTCCGGTTTATCCCATACATATGTGAAGGCCTCAAGCTTTCTCAGGAGCTCATCAGCATTTCTTCCCACATTGTAATAATTAATCTCAGAAGATACCAGAACTCCCTCAGGATTTATTATAAATGTACCCCTCAATGCAAGACCTGAATCTTCATCATAGACTCCGAAAAGTCTTGAAACAGTGCCTTTTGGGTCTGCACCCATCGGATATCTGACATTCTGGATGGTCTTTTCCTGATGATACCAGCCATAATGGACAAACTTAGTATCAGTGCTTACAGAAACAACCTCTGCTCCAAGTTTCTTAAGCTCATCATACTTTTCTGCCACATCAGCAAGCTCTGTAGGACAAATGAATGTAAAATCTGCAGGATAAAATACCAGGATAGTCCACTTTTTGTTCTTCTTTGCCTCAGCAAGGCTGAATTTTCCAAACTTATTTGTTTCAGGATTGTAAGTTTCAAGCTCAAAGTCTGGAACCTTCTGACCTATTTTTACCACCTCTGACATAATTAAACCTCCTTAATTTTGATAGAGGAGCTAAAAGCTCCTTTTTTAAATTATAAAAATTTATCTTTTTCTCTACAGGCATGGCAGAGTCCATAAAGCTCAACGTGAATCCTTGTGACCTCAAAACCTTCAAACTCCATTCTGGATAAGTCTGAAAATTCTTCAGGTGATACATCAACAATTCTTCCGCATCCAGTGCATATCAGATGGTGGTGAGAGCTTGTATCAGGATCAAATCTCTTTTTTTGAGGATCTATATTGAGTTCCTGAACAAGTCCCTTTTCTTTTAATGTCTCAAGTATATTGTAAACCGTTGCCAGCGACATGGTAGGGTATTTCTCCCTAACTGCCCTGTATATCTCCTCAACCGAGGGATGGTTTTTATTCCCTTCAAGATACTCAAGTACAGCAAGTCTCTGTGGAGTTAACTTAAGCCCTATGTCTTTATATTTTTGAATCATTTTTATTTAATAAATATTATCAAATTAGAATGATTATGTCAAGAGGCTTGTACCCGACAACAAGGCTATATGCCTTGACAATTTTATAATGTGTAAAAGATGTTATGAAAGGTTTAGTAATAAGAACAGTATATAACAATAAAGATGGGAAGGGGCGCTGTAAAACTCCCTTAAGGGATTCGGGATTACAAAGTGTAGAAAGGGCACCTTTACATTAACCACAGTAACCCGGTAAAGGAAGATGAAAATGGATTCTGTATAGGTAATCCAAGAGAGCCGCTTTCTGATCTTCATTATGAGCCATTCTGGTGCGGGGAGCAGATATTGTGTAAAGAATTCTTCTAGGAAATCCAATAGGAGAGTGGAGGTATGTTTATAAGGGCATGCCTGTTTTTTTTGTGTACCAGGAACGTGATAGAACCTACACTCTATGGGGTTACACAAAGGTTAGAGATGTTGACAAAGAGAGGGAAGATTATCCTGTAATATTTTTTGAACCTTTCGAAGCCTTGCCTGAAGACAGAAGGATTAAGAAACTCACGGCAACAGAGGTAACTGGAATAAAAAGGTAGAATATGCCATTTTACAGATACATTGAGACAGAAAAGGTAAGATTTTTAGAGAATATCACTGAGGAGGGTAAAAATATGATATCAAATCATGCCTATGAACCTAAAAATTTTTTTAGTTTCTGCTTGATGTCCATGATTCTGTTTACTCAAAACTTCAGGAAATAGCATTTTTTGAAGGAAGGGAAATCGCAGACTTGTTCAGAGAGGCCCTTGGAAATTTAATTAGAGAAAAGTCCATAAAGAGTGAGCATCCTCACGAGGCAATTCAAACCAACAATCCACTATAAAGGAGGTTTTTATGCCATTAATTAATTTTTATAAGGCAATAAGTGCGGATTTGAGCTACCAGCAGGCTGGGGCGGATATATATATTTAGAAGACGACAATGGAAAAAGAATAATCTGTCCTCATCCAGATGAATTTGAGACCATTGAAAAGGTTCTTGGCAGCAAATTCTCACCTGAGCTTGTTGCGTCCAGAACTGGTTTCAACTCTTTTTGTATATGCCTTGACTGTCTGCACCAGTTTTATGCAGACCTTGGAGAATTTTACTGGTTTGATGCATTGATTGCATACAAAACAGGTAAACTGCAAAAAAAGGCAAAGGATGAAAGAAAATGTCCAAGGTGTGGCTCAGAAAGGGTTAACACATTATTAGAATTGATTGAAAGGCCCTGCCCATCATGCAAAGAGGGAATAATTGATGTGATTGATTCTGACATAATTGTAATGGCTTAATTTGACATAAAAACCCACTTTATGATAAAGTCAATTATTCTGCGGGTGTAGCTCAGCTGGTAGAGCACAACCTTGCCAAGGTTGGGGTCACGGGTTCGAATCCCGCCACCCGCTCCATCCCTAATGGCGGCGTACCCAAGCGGCTAAGGGAGGGGTCTGCAAAACCCCGATTCAGCGGTTCGAATCCGCTCGCCGCCTCCAGAAAAGCCTCAAGAACTTCCTTTTCTAGCAAATCCTAAGAATTAATCTCCTAGTAAGAAGTCTACAATCAAGTCATTAATAAATCCTGCCGCTGTGATTTTGGAGGGAAGACAGCCTCAGGTAAAAATTGATTCGCCCCATTATTTATCCTATAATCATTTTAGAAGGGGGTGAGAGTATGATGCTTGAATTAAATAATAAGGAAAAAGAATTATTAAAAGAAATCCTTGAGAGTTATCTTTCTGATTTAAGGGAGGAGATCGTAAAAACAGAGGACCACAGATGGAAACCCTTTCTTCATGAAAGAGAAGATATGGTTAAGGCCCTGATATCAAAACTTTCCTGAATTATTCTGGTCGGGGCGAGAGGATTTGAACCTCCGACACCACGGTCCCGAACCGTGTGCGCTACCAGGCTGCGCTACGCCCCGATATTTAATTATACCAGCTTTATTCTTCTGAATATCTCATCAAAAAAACTTCGCTCACAGGAAATTTCTATATTCAGCGTGAATATCTCGCCAGGCGGCAATTTCCCTTTAGTTCTTACAAGGTCCTTTTCTGTTGTTAAAAGAAAGGCACTCTTCTCATGAGCCTTATCAGAAAGGTCTTTCAGCTCGCATATCTTGTAATCATGATGGTCCATAAAGGTTATAAAGTCAGTGATATTCAGCCCGCTCTCCTGAATGGTTAGTCTGAAAGATTCGGGGTTTCCAATTCCTGCAAAGGCAATAAATTTTTTATCTCTAAGTTCATCCGGAATTAATATCTCTCCTTCGACGGGATAACCATTCTCATCAATTCTGTATCTAATTATCTCCTTTAATACATGTCTTGCAAGATATAACGGCTGAAAGGGAGCGTACAGTCGTAGTTCATCAATGAGGGCATCAAGCCTTTTACACTTATCCGCCATTGTTATTACAAGTATATCCGCTCTTTTTATCTCCTCAACAGGCTCTCTCAAAGGACCGAAGGGGAAAAGTCTTCTGTTGCCAAAGGGGTTAATACCGCTTATGAGTAAAATATCAAGATCCCTTTTCAGTCTCCAGTGCTGGTAACCATCGTCAAGTATAAAAAGATCCGGTTTTTCTTTAAAACACTGCATTGCATAGATGCCTGCTTCATATCTGTCCTTACACACTACAACAGGTACGCCATGAAGCTTTTCAGCCATTAAAACAGGTTCATCTCCAACATCAACTGCATCTACAAGAGGTCCTGTCCTGCAGCTAACAATGACAGGTCCAGGAAGTCGTCCTTTATAACCCCTTGAAAGGATTGATACATCGTAACCCCTTCTTTTTGCTTCCTTCGCAATTTCAATCACCATTGGTGTCTTACCAGTACCCCCAACAGTAAGATTTCCTATGCTTATGACATATCCTGGCAGGGTTTTCTGCTCCCTGATCGCTCTTTCCTTCTTTTTTCTTAAAAAATAAAGATAGAGTCTCTCATAAGTTTTAATTAAACGGTCTTTTATCATCAATGATCTCCTCTATTATTTTAAGAGTCTTTTCAAAGGCACCCCTGTTTCTCTCATAAATAATTCCTGCCTTTTTGCCTATCTCCAGCCTCTTCTGGGGATTATTGCATAGTTCCATAACATCTTTAAGGAGGGTCTCGGGCTCGGTCTTCAAGGCCGCTCCTTCCCTGAAAAATTCCTCAGCAAGTGGAAAGTTATCCATGTATCGACCGCATATTACAGGTTTTGACCAGTATGCTGGCTCTAGAAGATTATGACCACCTACAGGTACAAAACTGCCTCCCATTAATACTATATCAGCAAAATAATACATGGAGGAAAGCTCTCCAATGGTATCAAGAAGTAAAAGTTGGTAACTGTCTGCATCAATTTCATTTCCTGAAAGTTCTGTTCTTCTAATAAAGTTAATACCCTCTGCCTTCACAAATCCTGCTACATCATTAAACCTCTGGGGATGTCTTGGTGCCAGGATAAGAAAAACCCTACCTGAAAGGAGAAGCTCCTTCAATGATTGGAGCATAATGGCTTCCTCACCCTGATGGGTGCTACCTGCAATAATTATTACCTTGCCACTATTTTTGAGATTTAATTCCGGTCTTGCAGGTGGTGGCATATCAAATTTTAAATTTCCTGTAACATGTATCCTTGACCTTTCAACTCCAAGAGAATGGAATCTGTCTGCATCAATATTGCTTGAACAGCAAAAGGCATTAACAGCGTCAAGTACTTGCTTCATAAAGAAATTTATTTTTCTGTATCCCCTTGCGGACTTAGCAGAGAGCCTGGCATTAACAATAATAACTGGTATGTTGAGCCTTTTACATTCCTCAAAGGTATTTGGCCAGATCTCTGTCTCCATGGTTATAAAAAGAAAAACCTTGAATCTATTCAAAATATTCTTTATTATAAAACCTAGATCAAAGGGCATATAAAAGATAAGAATACCTTCGGGGTTCTCTTTCATCAATTCCCTGCGTGCTATCTCCTGACCGGTATCGGTCATGGTAGAAAAAAGGATCAAACTTTCAGGGAATCTGCTATTTAAATAACTTACAATCCTCCTTGCTCCAAGGGTCTCACCGACACTTACAGCATGTATCCATATAGCATTGCTATAATTGCGCCCGGATTTTAATAATCCAATCTTTTCCCTAAGCCAGCGCGGTCTAAGTTCTTTGGGCCTTTTGAAAAAATGTACGGGCAGAAAAAAAATTAGTGCAAAAAAATAAAAAAGGGTGTAAAGTAATCTCATGGTCAGCTCACAAACTGGTGTTCATAAAGTCTTCTATAGGCTCCATTCAGTTCAAATAGCTCATCATGGGTACCTGATTCTATAATTTTCCCTCTCTCAAGGACAATTATCCTGGAAACGTTTTTTATAGTAGAAAGTCTGTGGGCAATAATGATAACGGTCCTGTGCTTCATGAGATTTTCGAGTGCCATCCTTACAGCATGCTCTGAGTGAGCATCAAGATTTGATGTTGCCTCATCAAGTATTAATATTGGCGGATTCTTGAGAATTGCCCTTGCAATGGATATCCTCTGTGCCTGTCCGCCTGAAAGCCTGGTACCTCTTTCACCAATTACTGTATCGTATTTTTCAGGAAACTCCATGATAAATTCATGGGCATGGGCAGCCTTTGCAGCGTATATTACTTCTTCATCGGTGGCATCGGGCTTTGCAAATCTTATATTATTCCTTACTGTATCATTGAAAAGTATTATATCCTGACTCACAATTCCTATGAGATTTCTGAGGGAATGAAGGGATAGGTCTCTAAGGTCTATGGAATCAATAAGGATCTTTCCGCTATCAGGATCATAGAATCTCGGAATTAGATCTACAAGGGTCGTCTTTCCAACCCCGCTTCTTCCAACTATTGCTATTATCTCTCCCTTTTTAATCTTAAGATTTACATCATCAAGCACTATCCTCTGAGTTCCGGGATACCTGAAGGTTACATTTCTGAATTCAATGGAATCCCTGAATTCCCTGATATCTATACCACCCTCTTTCTCTCCTTCTACTCTGAATATATCAGAAAGTCTTTCGAAGGCCACCTTTGCCTGCTGAATATTATTGTTAACACCCGCAAGCCTTTTTGCAGGTGTATGGATCATCATAACAGCAACCACAAAAGATGCGAGGTCTCCAGGAGTTAGGGCACCCTTAACCACAAGACCTCCACCATACCATAGCACAAAGGCAATAGCAATACCACCAATTAGTTCCATCAGAAGAGTTGCTCCTTCACTGAGCCTTACTGTCCTCATAACCTCGCGGTAAAAGGACTGATTTTTTTCACTGAATATCCTGAGCATATCTTCCTGCCTTCCAAAAACCTTTATTATCTTAAAACCATTAAGTGTCTCTGTAAGGAGTTCTGTAAGAACAGATATCTTCTGCTGTGACTTTTTCACTGTAGCCTTGAGCCTTTTACCGATCCTCTGAACACCGTAAAGTGCAAGGGGTCCTATAATTATTACTGCAAGGGCAAGGTCCCATCTCTTGTAAAAGGCGAAGGCTGTAAGTACTATTACTGTAGCACCTTCAACAAAAAGATCTTTTACTGAACGGGCAACAAGATCCTGAAGGAGATTAACGTCATTGAGAAAACGGGATATTATTGAACCGGAGGCCTCTTTCTTTATAAAACTCATGGGAAGGGTGCTCAGGTGTTGATAGAGTCTGTTCCTTAGGTTGTTCACGATCTTCATTCCGACAGATTTCATTAAATATGCCTGACCTGCTATAAAAAGTCCTCTCATTGTAAAAAGGATCATGATCCCCAAAGGCAGAAGGGCAAGATATGTGAGGTTTTTCTTTATAAGCACATCGTCTATAACGGGCTTCATGAGCCAGGCAAGTGTGCCATTTATACCTGATACACAGAGACCGAGAAGACCTGCAAGTATAACCCTTCCGTAGTGGGGTTTAATAAGCCTTATCATCTCCCTTATTACCATCCTGCTAACTCTCCCACTATCTCTGCTACCCTTTTTGAAGGCTTCTTGCTAAAAAATATCTCCCTCACTTTCAACAAATCATTTCTGGTTGATTCACGAGATGCCCCTGATTCAAGAAATTTTCTTACATTCTTCATTATATTCTCCACACTTGCCCTTTTCTGGAGCAATTCTGGAAAGACCTCTCTATCAAGGATTATATTTGGTATGGTTATATACTTCACATCCACAATAAGCCTTCCTATAAAATAGGTTAACCAGGAAAGTCTGTAGATTACAATTGTGGGGACTCCTAGAAGCGCTGCCTGTAAAACCACTGTACCTGATGCAGCAATAGCAATATCAGATGCAATAAGAGAAACAACGGAGGAAGACATATAGATCTTCTCACCAGAATGCTCAGTGGATAGAAAAGGAGGAAGAACCTTTACCCCGAACGAGCTCGTCAGATCCAGCTCACTTTTAAATTCTCCAGAAAGATTTGGAGCTAAAGGCATGAGAAAGAAAAATTTTTCTCCCACTACAGACCTCATGCTCCTTACAGTTTCTCTGAGCAGTGGAAGAAGTCTCTTAATTTCTGATGGCCTGCTTCCTGGAAGAAGAGAGATTACAGTTTTTCCTTCAGGTATTCCAAGAAGTTTTTTTGCCATTGCCCTGTAATTGCCTTCCTGAGAAAGGCGGGCTTCGACCTCCTCAATCTCTTCCACTACAGGATGGCCAACAAATTCAGCCCTTGCACCAATCTCTCTGTAAAGTCTTTCTTCAAAAGGAAGTATGAGGGCAATATAATCAGCAATCTCCTTTATTACAAAACACCTCTTCTTTCTCCACGCCCATACCTGAGGACTTACATAGTAGAGAACCTTTATTCCCAGTTTTTTTGCCAGTTTTCCAATCCTTATATTAAAATCAGGATAATCTATCAGCACAATGACCTGGGGTCTTCTCTCTATAATATGGTTAAGAACTTCTTTATAGTTTCTCCTTATATTATTTATGGCAGCGAGCGCCTCAAAAAGACCGAAGGCATGGCCCAAGCTTCCAAGAAGCCTCACCCCTGATTGAGCCATCCTTTCGCCGCCAGTACCCCATATCTCAGCATCAGGCCATCTTCTCAGGATCTCATTTGCAAGGAGCGCACCATAGAGCTCTCCTGAACTTTCACCTGCAAGGATTACAATATCTTTTCCTGACATATCAACAATGTTTCACCAATTATGCACCACGGATTATATTTGCTATAGTTTCAATAACAGATTCTTCAATTTCAGGATATATAGGTAGTGACAGTGCTTCCCTTGAAGCTCGTTCTGCCTCAGGCAGGCTACCTTCTCTGTATCCGAGAAAACTTAATGCCTTTTGCAGATGCATTGGTACGGGATAATAGACCACTGAAGATATACCCTTCTCCTTAAGAATCTTCTGAAGTTGATCTCTCTTTTTAGATCTTATTGTATATTGGTGATAAACATGATAGACTCCTTCTTTTTCAACAGGTGTTTTTACATCTGAGTCTTTAAGAAGGCTGGTGTAAAGATGGGCCTTTTTTCTTCTAAGTTCATTATAATACTCTATTCTTCGGAATTTTACAAGAAGAACTGCTGCCTGAATCTCATCAAGCCTGCTGTTAAAACCAATGGTATCATGAACATACTGTGAAGAAGAACCATGATTCCTTAGCTGCCTGAGCTTTTCTGCAACTATATGGTTATCTGTAATAACCATTCCACCGTCTCCGTATGCTCCGAGATTTTTGCTAGGATAAAAACTGAAGGCACCAGCCATACCAAAGGTTCCTACAAGTTTTCCCCTTATCCTTGCACCAAAGGCCTGGGCACAGTCTTCTATTACTATAAGATTATATTTTTTTGCTATTTCCATAATCTTATCCATATCAGCTGGTTGACCATAAAGGTGTACAGGCAGTATGGCCTTGGTCCTCTGTGTAATCTTTTCCTCAATAAGCAAAGGATTTATATTAAATGTATCTGGCTCTATATCAACAAAGACAGGCTTTGCACCCACATATACTATAGACTCTACAGTTGCAAAAAATGTAAAAGGAGTAGTGATAACTTCATCACCTTTGCCTATTCCTGCAGCAAGGAGTGCAAGATGGAGCGCATCTGTTCCTGAGGCAACCCCTATGGCTGAATGAACTCTGTGATACTCTGCTATTTTCTGTTCAAGTTCCTTCAACTTAGGACCTAGTATAAAGGTCGTTGAACTAACTACTTCATCCAGAAGTGACATTATCTCTGTTTTTATTTCCTTGAGCTGCGCCCTGAGATCAACCATGGGAACCATTTAATTCAACCTCCTGAGTTTTTTTGTCATATCTATTGCAATTGACAGAGGGTATAAAACATCCTCACCGGGAACAAGAGGGCATCTTCTTGAGTTTATACAATCTACAAAATCCCTCAGCTCTTCTTTTAGAGGCTCCTTCTTCTCAACTGGAATATCTTCAAAGATAAGCTTTCCATTCTCATGAACACCCCTCCTTAGCTTCTGCTCCATAAAATCTATTACCAGAATATAGTCTTTACAGTATAAAGTATGGGTTCTCTTTTTCTCTTCCGCTATCCTGCTTGCAATAAGCTGAACTTCACAACTATCACTCTTACTATTGAAAACAAGTCTTGCTTCGGCAAAATCTACCTTATCTGTCACAAGGCTGTAACCGTTTGCCTCAAGAAAATTTAATCTCTTATGTCGCAATGTATCAACGATTATATCTATATCATGGATCATGAGGTCAAAAGTTATATCCACATCAGTACCTCTTCCAGAAAAGGGAGAGAGTCTTTCAGCAAGAATAAAAAGGGGATCTTTAATAAATTCCTTTGCTCTCTGATAGGCAGGATTGTATCTTTCAAGATGACCTACCTGCAGGATCCGGTTTCTTTCCTTTGAAAGTCTGACAAGTTCCTCAGCCTCATCTATAGTGACTGTCAGTGGCTTTTCTACAAATACATCCTTTCCCGCAATTAGTGCCTCTCTACATATTTCAAAGTGCGTGACGGTTGGTGTTACTATGCTTACAGCATCAATATCTCCAAGGAGATCCCTATAATCTCTGAATGCCCTAGTTCTGTAAAGAGCAGCAACCTCCTTTGCCCTATCAATATCAGTGTCTACAACTCCTGAGAGCTCTACATCTTGAAACTCACTCAGTATCCTTGCATGATGCTGACCTAAATATCCTACACCGATAACAGCGACCTTTTTCAACATACCTCCTTTCATAAGTTTCCGTGATGGTTTCTTAAGGCTCATAAATCATCACTTGTCACATGTTAAGCCTCACTACATTGCCTATTATTATACTGTAAAGGCAGGCTGTAGAGGTGAGATGAAATGGTGCCGAAGGAGGGATTCGAACCCTCACGGGATACCCCACACGCCCCTCAAACGTGCGTGTCTACCAGTTCCACCACTTCGGCTATAAAAATATTAACAGATAGCAAAAAGCCCTGTCAAATCTTACTGTTTTTCCTGAGAATCAGTAGCTTGCAGCCATCTTGCTGGAATATACTGTAAAAATGATTGCAGGGAAAAAGAGACTTTTTCACATATTTCTGAAAGATTGGAAGGTTGTTAATTTACCCTTACCAAAGTTGAAAGGCATGCCTCTTTTCCTTCGAGGAAATTCAAGATAGTTTTTCTGCCATAATTCAGGGTGTTATAATAAAATATGCTCAATCTCTTTGGCATCTATATGAAGAAAAGATTTGGAACCACTGTTTACAAGGTTAATGTGGACGCAGGCTTTACCTGTCCTAACAGAGATGGAACAGTAGGATGGGGTGGTTGCATATACTGCAATAACGACAGCTTCAGACCTCCGGGTGCAAACCCTGTCCTTCCTCTTAAAGAGCAGATCAAAAATGGTATCAGTCATGTATCAAAGAGATATGGAGCAAAGAAATTCCTCGTTTATTTTCAGCCTTACACAAATACCTATGCTCCCGTTGAGAGGCTAGAGGAAATTTATCGGGAGGCGCTTTCAGAAGAAGGCGTGATAGGCCTTGCTATTGGCACAAGACCTGATTGTGTAGATGAGGAAAAACTCTCAATGATAGAAGAGCTTGCAAAAAGGCATTTTATACTCATTGAATATGGGCTCCAGTCCATATACGATAAAACCCTTGAGTACATAAATAGAGGACATGATTACAAAACCTTTCTGAAAGCACTTGAGATGACTGCTGGAAGGGGTATTCACATAGGAGCCCATATAATACTGGGCTTTCCAACAGAAACCCGAGAGGAGATGCTCCATATGGCTGACGTTATATCAGAATTACCTGTAGAATTTCTAAAGATTCACCAGCTTCAAGTGGTTAAGGATACTGTTCTTGAAAAGATATATATAAATAATCCTTTCCATACATTCAGCTACGAGGAATATATTGACCTTCTGGTGGCCTTCCTGGAAAGACTCTCACCGGATATAGTAATCCAGAGACTTTTTGCTACAGCTCCAGATGAAATACTCATTGCACCAAGGTGGGATCTCTCCAGGCACAAAATCATAAATGATATAATTACTGTCATGAAAACAAGACAGACCTTTCAGGGAAATCTTTTCAATAAAGTAGAAGTTAAAACAGTTTGAGGCAAGGTATGAAATAACGCCTGTAAATTAAAGATATACTCAAAAACAGGACCTGATGGAATTTATGAAAGAAATTTGAACATTCCTTATCCTTCAATTCCTGAAGGAAGCTTTACAGAAAACAGACTTTATCTTTATCATATAAAAACGCGCAGATTGTGGATAGAATTTTTAAAAAATAAAGGAGGAGGAAAACATGGACAGTGAAAAGGATCTTCTTGAGGAGGAGCTTAAGGGTTACAAAGAAAAGATTATGCCTGTCAACAAAGCTATCCTGACCTGGGACAGAGAGCTCATCTTTACTGGAAGAACACAGAGGGGTTATGAGATTGAATTTGATGCCCACCAGCAGTGGGGGTGCTCTCCTACTGAGGCACTCTTACTCAGTGTAGCTAGTTGTATGGCAATAGATGTTGTAACATTCTTGCAGAAGATGAAGGGAGAGATAAAGTCTTTCAGAATTGACATAACAGGAGAAAGGAATCCCACACCTCCCCAGTATTACAAAAGAATAGAGATGACGCTCCATATATCAGCCAAAAATGTAACAGAAAAACAGATTGCCCGTGCTGTTTCACTTTCTCATGAAAAATATTGTTCTGTCTACCACTCCTTAAGAAAGGATATTGAAGTGAAGGTTGATTACATACTGACACCTGAATGAACGAAAGGGCTGTAGTCATAATCCCGGCAAGATACGGAGCCACGAGATTTCCAGGAAAGCCTCTCGCACTCCTTAAGGATAAACCTATAATTCAATGGGTTTTTGAAAGGGCAAGGTGTGCTAAAAGGATTCAGGATGTTATTGTGGCAACCGATGATGAAAGGATTGTAGAGGTAATAAAAAATGCTGGTGGAAAGGCAGTCATGACTTCAAAGCACCACGCCTCTGGAACAGACAGGATAGCAGAGGTGGCAAAAGATATAATGTGTGATATAATTATCAATGTGCAGGGAGATGAACCCTTTATTTCACCTGATATAATTGACAAAACCATTGAACTTCTCAATGACCGCAGGGCATCCATAAGCACAATGGCAAAGATTATCGAAGAACCGGGTGAAATCAAAGACCCAAATGTAGTGAAGGTGGTTCTTGACAGAGAGGGTTTTGCCCTTTATTTTTCCCGCTCGGTTATTCCATTTTACAGAGATAAATGGAGAAGTCTCGAGGAAATTAATTTTGAATCAGGTATGAAGGTTTACAAACATATCGGCATATATGGATACAGAAGGGATGTACTCCTTGGATTATCTCAAACACCCCAGGGTGAACTTGAGAAAACTGAAAAGCTTGAACAGTTAAGGGCACTTGAAAACGGTATGAGGATAAAGGTTGGTATAACAACAGTAAATACCATAGGTATCGATACTCCCCAGGACCTGAAAAAGGCTGAAGAATGGCTAAATTTATATTCATAACTGGCGGTGTTGTCTCATCCCTTGGAAAGGGCATTGCTGCGGCATCCATCGGAGCACTCCTTGAAGCAAAAGGTTTGAAGATAACCATTCAGAAGCTTGATCCTTATATAAATGTTGACCCAGGAACCCTAAGCCCTTTCCAGCACGGAGAGGTCTTTGTAACAGATGACGGAGCAGAGACAGACCTTGACCTTGGTCATTATGAAAGATTCTGTTCCATAAGGACAACTAAAAATAACAACTATACAACAGGAAAGATATATTACAATGTGATAACAAAGGAGAGAAGAGGAGATTACCTTGGAGATACCGTCCAGGTTGTTCCCCATCTTACTGATGAGATTAAAAGATCCATAAGGACAGTAGAGGATGACAATGATGTTGTTATAGTTGAAATAGGTGGGACAGTTGGAGATATAGAGAGTCTACCATTTCTTGAGGCAATCAGACAGTTTAAATACGATGTGGGAAGGGAAAATGTTCTCTATATCCATCTAACCCTTGTTCCTTACATAAAATCTTCAGGAGAACTGAAAACCAAACCAACCCAGCACAGTGTAAAAGAACTGAGAGAAATAGGTATCCAGCCTGATATTCTTATCTGCAGAACAGAAAGACCGCTTCCTGCTGATGTGAAAAAAAAGATAGCCCTTCACTGTAACCTTGATGGAGAAAATGTAATAGCCGGTATAGACTGCGAGACTGTTTATGAAGTCCCACTTGTATTTTACAGGGAAGGACTTCACAGGCAGATATCCAAACTTCTAGGATTACCTGACAGGGAACCTGATTTGCGGAAATGGGAAGAGATCGTAAAAAAGATAAAAGAGCCGAAATATGAGGTATCAATAGCAATAGTAGGTAAATACATAGGGCTGAAAGATTCCTATAAGAGCCTTGTCGAGGCTCTGCATCACGGTGGCATTGCAAATAATGCAAGGGTTAATCTCCACTGGGTTGACTCTGAAGAGATTGAGGCTCACGGAACTGAAAGATATCTTGAAGAGGCTGATGGAATCCTTGTGCCAGGTGGTTTTGGTCATAGAGGGATTGAGGGCAAGATAATGGCTGTAAGATATGCAAGGGAAAAAAAGATACCCTATTTCGGAATATGTCTCGGTATGCAGTGCGCTGTAATAGAATTTGCAAGAAATGTATGTGGGCTTCCTGCAAACAGCACCGAATTTGACCTCAATACAAAAGCTCCGGTCATATATCTTATGACAAGATGGTATAATTACAAAACAGGAAAGTTTGAAGAAAGGAGTTCCCAGTCTGACCTCGGGGGCACTATGAGACTTGGTTCCTATCCGTGCAGACTCCTTGAAGGTTCCATTGCCCACAGGTCTTACAGAGTCTTAGAGGTAGAAGAGAGACACAGGCATAGATATGAGTTCAACAATACCTACAGAGATATTCTCTCAAAGCATGGTATGATCTTCAGTGGTTTAAGTCCTGATGGAGAGCTTGTAGAGATAGTAGAACTCAAAGGACACCCCTGGTTCCTGGGTTGTCAGTTTCATCCCGAATTTAAATCAAGACCTACCGAACCCCATCCTTTATTCAGGTCATTCATCGAAGCATCCCTCAAACAGAGGAAGGGACTCTTTTATGAAGACTAGGGAAATAAGAATAAAAGATATAATAGTTGGCGGTGAAAGAAATCTCGTCCTCATAGCAGGTCCGTGCGTAATCGAGGATGAAGATACAGTTCTTGAGACAGCAAGGAGGCTCAAGGAAATATGTACAAGATTGAATACTCCTCTCATATTTAAATGCTCCTATGATAAGGCTAATAGAAGTTCGGTTAAAGGATTCAGAGGGCCTGGCCTTAAAAAAGGTTTAAAGATTCTTGAGAATGTAAAGGAAAAGTACGGTCTTCCCATATTAAGCGATATCCATTCTACTGAAGAGATAGAACCAGCAGCAGAGGTTCTAGATGTACTGCAGATACCGGCTTTTCTTTCAAGGCAGACAGACCTCATTATCAAGGCATCAAAGACCGGAAAGCCAGTTAACATCAAAAAGGGACAGTTCCTTGCACCATGGGATGTAAAAAATATAATAGAAAAATTCATCTCCACCGGAAATGAAAAACTTCTTATTACAGAACGGGGTACCTCATTTGGTTACAACAACCTTGTTGTGGATTTCAGGGGAATAGTGATTATGAGATCCTTTGGATATCCAGTGGTTTTTGATGCCACTCACAGTGTACAGTTGCCAGGAGGTCAGGGAACATCTTCAGGCGGTCAGAGGGAATTTGCACCATATCTTGCAAAAGCAGCGGTAGCCGTAGGTGTTGATGCCCTTTTTATAGAAACCCATCCCTCACCCCAGACCGCCCTCTGTGACGGACCAAATATGATACCCCTTTCAGAGGTAGAGAACTTATTAAAAGATTTAATCAGGATTCAGAATGCCCTTATTCCTCCTGGCTGAAGGCGTACGGTTAAGTGAGCAGAAAGATATTACTACTTCTAAACTGTGATCTGGATAAAAAAGACCTTTTGGAACTTAGACAACATATTGAAAGTATCTTTAGATTGAATACAGAAGATTGTCCTTACAGGATCGATCTCTCCTTTGCTTACAATCACATAAGAAGACAGTATCTGGGAGATAAAATAATAGAAAAACTTCAGATAGAAAAATCAGATCCAGAGGAAAAGTGGCTTCTTATTGTGAAGGATGATCTTTATTCATCAGATCTCAATTTCATCTTTGGACTGGCTGATCCCTCTTCAGGAATATCTCTGATCTCTATCGCAAGGCTCAGACCGCAATTCTATGGCCTTCCTAAGGACGAAACTCTCTTTCTTGAGAGACTCAAAAAAGAGGCAATCCATGAGCTCGGACATCTCTTTCTACTCAGCCATTGTTCAAACAGAAGGTGCGTGATGAGATTTTCCAATTCAATAAGCGATACCGATCAAAAACAAGCATTTTTCTGTGAAAGGTGTATGAATAAACTTAATATAAATTAAAGGCAGGGCACAGCCCTGCCTCCATCCTTTACTTCACCTCGACCTTTATCTCCTTGGGCTTTGCCTCTTCCTTCTTTGGAAGCACTATCTCCAGAATCCCGTTCTTGAATGTGGCCTTTGCCTTTTCAGAATCAACCTCTACTGGAAGGGCTATGGTTCTGGCAAAGCTTCCATAACTTATCTCCCTTGCATAATAGTCTTCATCCTTTATCTCTTCATCCCTCTTTATTTCGCCCTTAATCGTAAGCGTATCCTTTGTGATTGTTATATCTATATTATCCTTTTCTACACCTGGAAGCTCTGCCTTTACAACAATCTCACCCTTTTTATCATATACATCTATATTTGGAACGACCATGCCCTCTCTGCCCCACCAGCGGCGCCTCCTCCTGGGAAAGGGCTCAAAAAATTCCTCAAACATTCTCTCAATATCCTTTCTCATTTCCTCAAGCTCCTTAAAGGGTGACCATTTTACCACTGACATGGCTGACCTCCTGTTTTTGTGAATGGCTTAACCATTCACATATGCATGAGCCAAAGGCTCATTAATGGACGAGTTCTGCCTCCGCAACCTTAGTGAATTTGAGCTCACCGGCTTCATAATCAACCTCTACTGTGTCTCCATCTTTCAGCGACCTGTCAAGAAGCTTCATTGCAAGGGGGTTGAGTATCTCCCTCTGTATGAGCCTCTTGAGAGGTCTTGCACCATAAACAGGGTCATATCCTCTATCAGCAAGGTATTCTTTTGCCCTGTCTGTAAGGACAATCTCAATGTGCCTGTCTTTGAGATATCTCTTCAGTCTGTTAACCTGTATATCTACAATCCTCTTAAGCATCTCTGGTGTAAGAGGATTGAAGATTATTATCTCATCCACTCTATTTAAGAACTCGGGCCTGAAGAAGGCCTTGAGATCCTCCATAACCTTCTCTTTCAGCTCCTTTTCATCATCTCCTCCCCAGTATACCCTGGGTCTCCTCTGCCTCTGCTCTATAAGCTGCTGGATATGGGTACTTCCTATGTTCGATGTCATTATTACTACAGTATTTCTAAAATCCACTGTCCTTCCATGACCATCAGTGAGCCTGCCATCATCAAGAAGCTGGAGCAAGAGGTTGAAGACCTCAGGATGAGCCTTTTCAATCTCATCAAAGAGTATAACTGAATAGGGCCTTCTTCTTACAGCCTCTGTAAGCTGTCCACCCTCTTCATAGCCAACATAACCTGGCGGTGCTCCTATGAGTC
>JAOACK010000015.1 GCA_026417875.1 Thermodesulfovibrionales bacterium
GTCCTATGATAAGAATAGAGATATCACCAAATCTTGTATGGGATGAAATGATCTTACAGCCCTCCGTGACACAAATACTTGTTCCCATGGACTGCATGAATATCTCAACCCCGGTATAAATTGCTGCAGCAATACTTATAAACCTGAAGAGTCTATTTTTAGAAATCATTCTAAACATCACATAATATAAGAAAGTTATCTGCTATTTATTAATTTTACCATTATTGTTCAAGAAAGTTAAACCTTTATATACTAAATTCGATCAAGGAAATTTTTATGTGAATCTTGATATACTTAAATAAAATAGATTTTATTAATTATGGATTACAGAAAGCTGATTATAAAACCAATGCTCGCAATGCCCTCCACCCTGCCCTTTGATTCTGAAAAATATGTATTTGAACTCAAGTGGGATGGCACAAGATGTATTGCCTTTATTGATAAAAATGTTGTAAGACTTCAGAACAGACGACTGCTGGATATATCCGGAAGATACCCTGAGTTTAAAAACCTTCAAGATTCAATAAAAATCGGAGCTGCTATTTTGGATGGAGAGATAGTTATTCTTCATAAAGGAAAACCTGATTTTGAAAGGCTTCAGCAGAGAGAACATATAGAAGACAGGCTCAGAATTAAGCTCCTCTCTGAAACAATGCCAGCAACATATATAGTCTTTGATATCCTTTATTTAAAGGATAAATCCTTGATGGATCTTTCTCTTATGAGACGGAAAAATATTCTTAAGGAAAACCTGAATCCTTCTGAGCTGGTTATTATTTCCGAACATTATGAAAAAGGTAGAGAGCTTTATAACTTAGCTCTTAAAAAAGGCTTCGAAGGCATTATGGCTAAGGATAAGGAAAGTCCTTATTTAGAGGGAAGAAGGTCATCTTACTGGCTAAAGATTAAAAAATCCAATGATATTGATGCTGTGATATGCGGAATTCTGGAAGGAAGGAAAAAGAGTGTGCCGCTGGGTTCTTTAATATTAGGTCTTTACAGAAATGGTGAACTTATCCATATAGGTCAGGTTGGCACAGGATTTAATGAAGAGGAAATTCAAAGAATTCTTAAAATAACAGAAAAACTCTATACATCCAAACCTGCCTTCAAGGTAACTCCGTATTTCAAAAGAAAAGTTCAGTGGCTTATACCTGAGCTTGTGGCAAAGATCAAATTTCTTGAATGGACTAAAGATGGCAAATTAAGATCACCTGTTTTCGTTCATCTAAGATTTGATAAACCACCTCATGAATGTGAATTGAAAGTTTAAACAGCCTTCTTCTTTTTTTCAAGACTCTTTTTAAGAGCATCCATAAGGTTTACAACCTTTTCAACCTCTTTCTTTGGTGCTATCTTGACCTCTTTACCAGCTATCTTTGATTTTATTATCTTTATGAGCTCTTCCCTGTATTCATCTTTGTAATCATTTATATTAAATTTTCCAGTATAATATTTTATTAATTCTTCGGCAAGTTCTATCTCTTTTTCATCAAGATGGATTTTTTCAGGAATATTTAAAAAATCTGGTTTGATAATTTCATCAGCATAAAAAAGCGACTGGATTGTAAGAGCATTATGGAATATCCTTAAAATCCCTATATGCTCTCTCTCCCTCAGGATAAACCTGACAATTCCCACCTTTCCTGTCTTTTTCATTACTGTTCTTAATAATATATAGGCCCGTTCAGCACCTTCTGCAGGCTGAAGATAATAAGACTTTTCAAAATATATAGGATCAACATCCTTAGGATCAAAAAATTTAACTATCTCTATATTCTTTAAATCTTTATAGGGTGCTTCTAATTCTTCTTCTGTAAGAATTACAAACTTTCCCTTTTCATATTCATAACCCCTAACTATATCTTCCATTTCAAGACGGACATTGCAGGATGGACAGAATTTTTCATAATTTACAGGTGTTGAACACTTCTTATGTAGGAGATGAAAGGATATGTCTGATCTGTGAATTGCTCCATAAAGCTTTACAGGAATATTTACGAGGCCAAAGGTTATGTTGCCGCTCCATAGAGCTTTCATGCTTTAATATATCATTTTTTTAATACCTTTACAACTAAAAAGTTTACCGATTTTGCCAAAAAGGTCTTCGAGCATTGCCCGTTTTTTCCTATCAGCAATATAATGGACAGGGTAAAAAAACTATCCTCACATAAAAATCTAAACGAAATGCAATTCGTTGCTTCATATAAAATTCTAAATAAAAGCATACAATGAATCACCCTTTATATGGCAAATTGGTTTCTTTGTCTTTCTTACCTCATATTTTGTTGTCACTAATTCTATGAGTTTGTTTTGGAGCCTAACAATCTGTCTGTGAAGTTATGCTGGATTTAGTTTCTTATACTCATTAATGAGTTATTCTTTAACGTCATCCCTCAGATCGGTATCTACTACTATTGCCACACCTTTGTCTGTCTTAATAGCTTTACCATGGTTGCTTAGTAGATAAGAGGCATAGGTTCTGTTATAACCAGTAAGTGCTACAAATTCATCAAGAATTTTCCCTTTTTGCTTCTTTTTTGAACTTTGATACCTCGAAGCAATTTCTCTCGTTATTGCCTTCTTCTACTTCATCGTTAACCCCATCGTCTACCTCCTTGGATGAAGTTTTATCCAATAGATATAATTATATTTCCTTTAGATTTTTTAAATGAGGTAATTCGGACACTTGACAGTAATAAATTTAGCTGGTAAAATTCAAACAATATGCTAAATAACAAAGAAAAGGAATACCTTATACTCTCTGCTATAGCGAGGATTCATAAGAGCATTGGTGCTACCCTTGAGCTTGAAGAAGTGGCACATATCCTTGTAAACGAATTAACAAATATCCTTAATTGTAATGCCTGCGCCTTTCTTCTTTTAGAATGTGAATCAATACGGGTGGTCGCTGAAAAGGGTTTTAAAAAGATGCTGGGTAATATAGAGTTAACTCCCGATTTTCCTGCTATACGGCATATTATAAACACAAAGAAAAGTATATATACAAATGATCTGAATAATAGTCTAGTAGCAAGCTGTGTACCTCAAGGATGTGAAATGCAATCAATTATATGTACACCAGTTATTGTGGATGATCAAGTTAAGGGAATAATCCATATTGATGCTGCCAGTAAAGGTGCCTTTTCTGAGGAAGACCTACAATTTGTTGAGATACTTGCAAGTGAGATTTCCATCGCTGTTAAGAGGTCCATTCTTTATTCAGAGGTAAAGGCTCAATCACTTAAGGATTGTCTTACAGGATGTTACAACAGGAGAAAGTTTGATGAGGATATAGTTATTGATATTGCCTGTTCAAACAGGCACGGACGGCCCCTTTCTTTGCTAATGATTGATATAGACTGGTTTAAAAATTACAATGATTATCATGGTCATGTGAAGGGTGATCAGGTTCTCAAGAAAATAGGTAGATTATTTAAATCTAACCTAAGGATTACTGACAGGGTCTATCGTTACGGAGGTGAAGAGTTCGCTATCCTTCTTCCTGAGACAAATAAAGATCAGGCAATAATTGTAGCCGAAAGATTAAGGGAGAAGGTTTATAATGAATATTTTGAGGGTGAATCAGAAAGTCAGCCCAATAAAAAAATTACAATCAGTATAGGAATTGCTACTTATCCAGCTGATGCAGATTCAATAGAGAAACTCATAAAATGTGCAGATATCGCTTTATATTCTTCCAAGCAAAATGGGAGAAACAGGATTACCCTTTATAGCAAAGAAGGTGTTCTGGTCTTATGAGCTTATTTTTGAAAAATCCGCTATTTTGAGCATATTTTTCCACACATGGGAAAGAAGGTTTAATCTGTTATCTCTTATCTTTTCATCCCTGACCATAACAAGGACACGGTCAAAAAAACTATTAATATCAGGTACCAGTGATGTAAGACTCTTTAATACAGAAATAAAATCCTTATCTTTTAAAAATCCTTCTATCTCTTTTTCTATTCTTTTTGAATTGAGGAATAATTTCCTTTCCTCTTCAGTTTCAAAGAGGGCTTCATCTATTAAAGGAGCAGGATTGTAGGATTTAGAAAGTATGTTAAAGACCCTTTTTGCTGCAAGAATGAAATCAGGGTAAAAAGGTTCTTTCTTGAAGATCTCAAGGCTATTAAGCCTTGAGATTATCTCACCGACTGGAACTTTTGCCATATAGGGACTCAGTGATGATATGAGTTCAGTACTGTAATCCTCTACCTCCAGCATGTTCTCAAATCTCTGGTTTATGAAATTAATTATTTTTTCAAAAGGGATATTAAGATATGTAAATTCCTTTGATGCGACTTTAACAAGTTCCTCCATAGTAATATTATAGTTTTTTTCCTTTAGCATGCTTATTATGGCCATTGTCTGTCTTCTTAGCGCAAAGGGATCTTCTGAACCTGTTGGTTCAAGACCGAGTCCAAAAAAAGAGACTATGTTGTCAATTTTGTCTGCTATACTTAGGATGATGCCCTCTTCTGTGGAGGGATTTCTGTCTCCACTCCTTTGAGGAAGATAGTGTTCTTTTATTGCTAAGGCGATTTCTTCAGATTCTCCGTCATTAATGGCATAATAATATCCCATTATACCCTGTAGTTCGGGAAATTCTCTTACCACACCTGTTAAGAGATCAGTTTTGGCAAGCATCGCTGCCCTTTCAATAATGGTTTTCCTTTCAGGAGCAATTCTATCTGCCAGATATTGAGTAATATGTCTTATCCTTAAGGTCTTTTCATAGAGCGTACCCAGTTTTTCATGATAGACAACTTTTTTAAGATCTTCTATCCTATCTGCCAAGGTTTTTTTTCTGTCTTCGGTAAAATAAAATCTTGCATCTTCAAATCGAGCCTTTATAACCCTTTCTGCTCCTGCCCTTACAACAGGGTCATTTTCTTCCGAGGTATTTGAGATTAATAAAAATTTATTTGCCAGCCCTTTTTCATTATAAAGGGCGAAATATTTCTGGTGATCTCTCATTACAGTTATTAAAAGTTCAGGGGGAAGCTGAAGATATTCAGCTGGAAAACTTCCCATAACAGCTCTGGGATATTCTACAAGATAGTTTACATGTTCAAGAAGCTCATTATCCTCGTGAACTCTTAGTCCAGAGCTATCTGCAAGTCTTTTAATACCTAAAATTATAAGTTCCTTTCTCTTTTCATGATCTACAATTACAGATGATTGAAAGAGTTTGTCAAAATATTCATCAGGATGATTTATAATTATTCTTTCTTTTGAAAGAAATCTATGTCCCCAGGAATATCTATCTGACCTTATACCATCTAGCTCAAAATCTACAACCTCTGAATTGAAAAGGGCAAGTAGCCATCTTATAGGTCTGACAAATTTGATGGAATGGTCTGCCCATCTCATCGATTTTGGAAAATTAAGAGAATTTATCAAATCAATTGCAAATCTTCCAAGGAGGGACTTTGCAGGCTGGCCCCTTTCTTTAAACTTAGCTACTACATACTCGCCTTTGTCCTTTTTTTTAATCTCTATTGAGTTAATATCAATCCCCAGCGCTGAACAGAAGCCTTTAAGTGTCTTTGTAGGAGCTCCCTTTTCATCAAAGGCTGTCTTTTTTGGTGGCCCCCAGACCTCCTTTTCTACATCTTTCTGTTTATCAGGAAGGCCTTCTATTAATAACACAAGCCTTCTTGGTGTTGCACAGGTTTTAATGTTGGAAAAATCAAGTGAATATTTTTGTAGAAGATTCAGAGCATTTTCCCTAAGCATATTTAAACCAGGTGGAAGAAACCTTGCAGGCACCTCTTCTACACCTATTTCAAGTAGAAATTTATGCATCTTACCACCTTCCCATTAAAGGAAAGCCCATCTTTTCTCTCTGTTCAAGATATCCCTTTGCGCAGAGTTTAGCAAGTGCCCTTACTCTGGCTATGTACCCGGTTCTTTCCGTTACACTTAGCGCTCCCCTTGCATCAAGGAGGTTGAATGTATGGGAACATTTAAGACAGTATTCATAGGCTGGAAGGATCAGCCCTAGATTAAAAAGTCTTTTTGACTCTTCCTCATAGTCTTCAAAATGTTTTCTGAGCTTTTCTACATCTGCATACTCAAAATTGAATTTTGAAAATTCTATCTCTTGCTGGTGGTGTATATCCCTGTATTTAATATTCCCTGTCCAGGTTATATCAAATACACTTTCTACTCCCTGTATGTACATTGCAAGCCTTTCAAGTCCATAGGTTATCTCAAGAGAGACTGGCTTCAGGTCAATTCCACCAACCTGCTGGAAATAGGTGAACTGTGTAATCTCCATGGAATCAAGCCATACCTCCCATCCCAGTCCCCAGGCCCCAAGTGTTGGAGATTCCCAGTCATCTTCAACAAATCTTATATCATGCTTTGAAGGATCAATCCCTATGTAAGAAAGGCTTTCAAGGTAAAGTTCCTGACTGTTTTCTGGTGATGGCTTTATTATAACCTGGTATTGATAATAATGCTGAAGTCTGTTTGGATTTTCTCCATATCTGCCATCTGTTGGCCTTCTTGATGGTTCAACATATGCGGTCCTCCATGGTTCTGGACCGAGCACCCTGAGAAAAGTAGCTGGATGGAATGTACCAGCACCTACCTCCATGTCGTAGGGCTGATGAATTACACATCCCTGTTTTGCCCAGAATTCATTAAGTTTCATTATAAGCTCCTGGAAATCCATGGAATATTTTACAATATTTTTAAAAATTGTGGTATCATATACAATGAGCATGAAAAAGGGGGTGATTCTTTTAAACCTTGGCGGTCCTGATAGACCTGAGGCTGTTAGACCTTTTCTTTATAATCTTTTCTCTGACAGGGATATAATCCGATTAGGGCCAAGGTTTCTCCAGAAACCCCTTGCCTATATTATCTCAGCCCTACGGAGCAAAAAATCTCAAGAAAATTATAAATTAATAGGAGGAATTTCACCTTTAAAAGCAATTACAGAAGCCCAGGCAGATGCCCTTAGATATAAATTGAAAGATTGTTCAGTTTATATTGGAATGCGTTACTGGCATCCCTTAATTGAAGAAGCAGTTGAGGAAATTAAAAAGGACGGAATAACCCATCTCCTTGCATTATGTCTCTATCCACATTACAGTATAGCTACCTCTGGTTCAAGTATTAATCATCTGAAAAGATGTCTGAGGGGAAGTGGTATATTTTTTAAATCTATCAATTCTTGGCCTGACAATCCCTATTACATAAAGGCCATACGGGACAATATAAAAAGGGCATTAGAAAAGGTAAAAAAACCTGAAGAAAGTCATATACTCTTCAGTGCTCACAACCTTCCTATTTCCTTTATAGAAAAAGGCGATCCCTATGTTAAGGAAACAATGATAACAATAAAAGAGGTAATGAAGGAGATACACCTTCCATGGCATCTCTCTTATCAGAGTAAAAGTGGTCCTGTAAAATGGCTCACACCATCTACTGAGGAAAAACTCAAAGAACTTGCATCAGGTGGAGTAAAAGAGGTTATTGTTATTCCTATAAGTTTTGTTTCAGATCATATAGAGACCCTATATGAAATAGATATATACTATAAAGATATTTCTGAGAAACTTGGTATTACACTTGTAAGAACAGAATCACTCAATACAAACCCCCTTTTTATAGAAGCCCTTTATAAGATTATAATTGAAAACATGGAGGAAGTATCATGGCAGAAATTGTGATAATAGGTGGTGGAATATCAGGCCTTTCCCTCGGTTATTTTTTACTTAAGAAAAAATCAGATCTGGAAATAACAATCCTTGAATCCCAAGAAAGACCTGGAGGAAAGATATGGACAGAAAGGTCAGAAGGGTTTATTTGTGAGGCTGGAGTAAATGGATTTCTTGACAATAAGAAGGGCACCCTAATGCTTGCAGAGATGCTTGGCCTTAAACCTTTAAGAAGTAATGATAGTGCAAGAAAAAGATATGTCTATTTTAAAAACAGGCTTAATTTAATCCCTGATAATCCACAAAAGATATTTCTATCAAATTTTCTTAGTCTAAAGGCAAGGCTAAGAATGATTGGAGAATATTTTGTTCCTAAGAGGGAACTTGAAGATGAAACAGTTGAGTCCTTTGTAATAAGAAGGGTGGGTAGAGAATTTTTCGAAAAACTCCTTGATCCAATGGTAACAGGTATATATGCTGGTGATCCTTCAAAATTAAGCATCAGAAGTTGTTTTCCTAAGGTTTATGACCTGGAAAGAAAATACGGTGGCTTGATAAAGGGATTCATCGCTCTGGCAAAGGAGGCAAAAAAAACCGGCAGAAAGGTGGAAGCAGGTCCTGGTGGAGTTTTACATTCCTTTGAAGGGGGGATGTATACACTTATAGAATATCTAAGAGATTATTTAGGAAAAAGAATTAAAACGGGAACACCCGTTAAGGCAGTTGATAAAATAAATGGGAAATACAGAATATACCTGAAAAATGGAGAAAACATGGAGGCTGAAAGAATTATAGTATCAGCACCGGCACCAGAAACTGCTGAGATGATCGGGGATCTCAGTAAAGAACTTTCAGCTCTTCTTAAAGAAATCCCCTATCCACCTATATCAGTTGTTGCCCTTGGTTTCAGAAAAGAAGATTTAAATATTGATACAGATTATTTTGGATTCCTCATACCTGGCAAGGAGAAAAAGAGGATTCTTGGCTGTCTTTTTGATTCAAGTATATTTCCTAAGAGGGCACCTGAAGGCCATGTGCTTCTCAGGTGCATGCTAGGAGGCGAAAGAGCACCTGAACTCGCTATGCTTGATGATAAAGAACTCTTTAATACAGTTCTTGAGGAACTTGATAGTATTACAGGTCTTAAGGCAGAGCCTGTTTTTAAAAGAATCTTCAGATACGACAAAGCAATTCCACAGTATACCATAGGCCATTCAAAAAGACTTGAAGATATTGACAGGATATTATCTGGATTCAGAGGCCTTTATCTTGCTGGAAACGCTTACCGAGGAGTTGCAATTAATGATTGTATCGCCAACAGCGCAGAACTTGCTGAAAAGATACTCGCAGAATGAAGATTACATTAAATCTTTAGTTGCGAAATCTAATCTCTACAATGCCGGAGGCCGGACTCGAACCGGCACGGTGCAAAGCACCGAGGGATTTTAAGTCCCTTGCGTCTACCAATTCCGCCACTCCGGCTATTAAACATTTTATAAGATTTTCGAATTTTTTTCAAATAACCCTTGAGTTGAGCTTTAAAGTAAATTATGATTTTTAAAGGAGTCAGCATGATAACTATCGAGGATTTTTCAAAGATTGAACTGAGGACAGGTAAGGTTCTTGAAGCAAAGAGGATAGAAGGATCAAATAAGCTTATTGTAATGAAGGTTGATACAGGAAATGAGGTCAGGCAGATTGTTGCTGGTATAGGAAAGGTCTATTCACCTGAAGAACTTACCGGAAAGACAATTGTAGTTATAACAAATCTTCAGCCTGTAAAACTCATGGGTGTAGAATCACAGGGAATGCTTCTTGCGGCCTCAGACGATGAAGGTAGACTATCCATACTTACTACTGAAAGAGAGGTAAAGATAGGCTCAAAGATTAAGTGAATAATATAAAATACTTTAAAAGAAAGCTAATCCATACCTGCTGTTCTGATGGAGACAATAATTTCTGGGATTTCTATAATTTTACCTTTATTCATTAATCTTAATTTTATCTTTACAGCTGCCGGCAGATATTCTTTTTCACTATCCCAGTTATCCTGCCAGTTATTATCCACAGGATTAAGATATTCACAGCTCAATGATTCAACAGAGTTGTCAAGAACAAAAGCCCCATCTTCATTACCTTCAAGGTTTTCTTCAAGGAAATATATGCTGTCCTTTTCTTTAAGACCTTCACTGTCTTTAAAAAGATAAACCCATTTAAGTCCTGCAAGATCATAAGGTTTTCCTGTCTCTGGTATTACAGATGTTGTAACAAATCCTAAGCTATCTGATTTACCAAGGAAGAATAACCTCTCCTTACCTTCCCTATTAATCGATTTATAGGGATAGATCCCTCTAATCAACCAGCTAATTCTTGCATTTAATACTCTTATTTTCTGGGATATTTCATCCTGTTCAGTTATCTTTTCGTAGGAACGGGAGCTGAGCCTGAAAATTGAAAATATTAAAAGTATAATGAGTAAAGAGATAGAAAAAGCTATTAAAAGTTCAATAAGTGTGAATCCCTTACTCTTCACCTGTTTCTTTTTCTCCGTAGAGTTTAATTGTCCTAATTTCATAATGATTATTGTTCCACGATACCCTTATAAGTACCTCGTAAAGCTTCAGCTGCTCTGAAATCTCATCAATGATCCTGATTTCTCTTGTAAGTGTGTACTTATCAAAAAATTCCTTCTCTGAGCCAGGCTCTACAGTTCCTGATAGGGCCTTTTCTGTCTCTGAACCTGCAAGAATCATTGCTGCTGTATAATCTGCAGTTTTTCTTGAACTTTTTAGATTCTGAGAAAATAATTCCATCAGGGTAGCTCCAACAACTGCAAGGAGGGCTAGTGCTACCACCACCTCTATCAGGGTGAATCCCTCAGTCTTTTTCCACTGTAATCTTTGATGTAATACTGTCAATAGCAATTCTATAGGACCTGCCTTTTTTATCTGTAATCTTTATTGTTCCTCCTGTATTATCTCCTAAAGGTGAAAAGACTATATCTTTGCCCTCAATCTTAAACTGCTCAAAAACAACTTTTACCTTTGAACCCTCTATCCAGCAAGTACCCTCATTAGCATCAATCCTCAGCACCACAGGTTTTCTTTCAGACATTGCCATGAGTTTTGCCCTGTTTAAGAGCCTTACTATTCTATTTGCATCTTCTTTGAGAAGGAATTTTTCATAAAGATTGGCAGTATTAATAAGAACTATGGAGAGAAAGATTACAATTAAAGAAGAGGCTATTAAAAGCTCTATCAGGGTAAAGCCTTTACTCCCAGCTTGTAATATCTCTGTTTTCACCCTCACCACCAGGTGCGCCATCGGCACCATAGGATAAAAGGTCATAATCTCCGTGATTACCTGGACTCTGGTAAATGTAAGGTCTTCCCCAGGGATCAAGCGGGATGCCTTTTTTAAGATAAGGTCCATCCCAGCCAGGGATACCGGGATTAGATATAAGGGCGTTTAGACCTTCTGCTGTTGTAGGGTATCTTCCTGTATCAAGTCTGAACTGATCCAGTGCCTGACCAAGTAACTCAATCTGAACCCTTGCTGCTTGGTATCTACCTTTTTTTTCTTTTGCGATATATCTGGGCACCACGAGGGCAGCAAGAAGTCCAAGGATTACCATAACAACCAGGAGCTCCACAAGTGTGAATCCTCTGTTATTTCTTTTCATACTCACCTCCTCAAAAATTTATATAGGCATTTCATTAATGCTGAATATCGCAAGTAACATTGATATTACAATAACTGCAACTATTGTTCCCATTACTATTATCATTATGGGTTCAAAAAGACCTATGAGTCTTTTAATATGAGATGTAACCTCCCTTTCATATCTCTCCGCGATTGAAAGAAAGGTCTCCTCAAGACGGCCGGCCTCCTCACCTACTGATACCATCTGGCTGAGCACAGGTGGAAAGGCGCCTGACTCTTTTAAAGGTATCGCCACACCTCGACCCTTTCGAACACCTTCTTCAAGGGGCTTGAGCTTCTCAGAGATTATCCTATTGCCAGCAACCTCCCTTGCAAGCCTGATAGATTCAAGAAGAGGTACACCACCCTGAAGAAGGCTACCAAGGGTTCTTGAAAACCTAGCTACAGCCAATCTCATGAAGATTTCTTTTAAAACAGGTATCCTTAATTTTATGTCATCAATAAAATTCCTTCCCTGAGGAAGCTGTATATAATATCTTGTTGCAAGAAGTATGAATGCAAAAGCTCCTGCGATAATCCACCAGAAAGATGAAAGAAAGGAGCTTACTGAAAAGACTATCTGGGTGCTAAAGGGTATAACAGAACCAAGTTCTTCAAACATCTTCTTGAACCTCGGTATAACATAAAAGATAATAACCCCCAGAGCAATAATTCCAACACCTGTAAGAAGGGCCGGATAAATAAGTGCACCTTTAATCTCATCTTTTGTAGAGATATTTATTTCAAGAAAATGCTCAAGCCTTTTTAGAGAAGCCTCCAGTGCTCCACTCATCTCACCTGATCTTATCATGTTTACATATACTGATGAGAATTCCCTGTGTTTTGCTAGTGACTGGGAGAGAGATAGTCCCTGTTCTATATCCAGATAGACCTTTGATATAATCTCCCTCATTACGGGTTTTGCTGAATGTTCTGAAAGAACCCTGAGAGCCCTGTCAAGACCCAGTCCTGCCTCGAGAAGATTTCTTAATTCCTGTGTAAAGGAAAGGATATCTTTTTCATTTATCTTCTTAAAAAAAGGTCGTCTCTTTGAGATTTCTTTTATCTCAACAGGTATGAGACTTCTCTCCTTCAGTATATCTTTTATAACATTAATATCAGGTGCTTCAATAACTTCTTTGAGTCTTACACCTGAGCTGTTAACTGCTTTTATACTGAAAAGCGGCATTTTAGTCCCCAAGCACCCTTTTATAAATATAATCTATATTCCTCATATAATAACCGAGATCAAAAGCCCTTTCTATCTCCTCAGGATTGAGGTACTGCAGGATATCACTGTCAGAAAGAACCAATTGCTTGAAATCCTGTTTCTCCTTCCAGCTCTTCATGGCATTTCTCTGTACATATTTATATGCTTCTTCCCCTGTAAGACCCTTTTCTGTAAGCATCAGAAGTATCCTCTGAGAATTGTAAAGTCCGTAACTTCTTGCTATATTTTCCATCATCCTTTCAGGATAGACCTGGAGATCTTTTATAATACCTGTAAGTCTTACAAGCATGTAATCAATGAGTATAGTACTGTCAGGTATTATTACCCTTTCAACTGAGGAATGGGATATATCCCTTTCATGCCAGAGGGCAATGTTATCTAAGGCTGCCATTAGATTTGCCTTTACAACCCTTGAAAGGCCACAGAGGTTTTCAGCTCCTACAGGATTTCTCTTATGGGGCATCGCCGATGAACCCTTCTGGCCTTCAGTAAAGGGTTCTTCAGCCTCAAGTACCTCTGTCCTCTGGAGATGTCTAACCTCAAGACTGATCTTTTCAATTGTTGCTGCTGTAATTGCCATTGCTGAAAGATATTCAGCATGTCTGTCCCTCTGGACTATCTGGTTAGCTACAGGTTCAGGATTCAACCCGAGTTTTTTACAGACTTTTTCCTCTATTTCAGGAGGAATGTTTGAGAATGTACCGACTGCTCCAGATATCTTTCCTGCATTGATAACATCCCTTGCTCTTTTTATTCTTTCCAAATTACGCTCCATCTCAGAATACCAGAGCAGAAATTTAAGCCCAAAGGACATAGGTTCAGCATGAACTCCATGTGTTCTACCCATACATGGAATATCTTTATATCTCAAAGCCTTTTCTTTTAGAATTGAAAGTAAATTCTTAATATTTTCAATTATAATATCAGCTGCCTCTCTCATTAAAAGGCTGAGTGCTGTATCCACGATATCAGAGGATGTGAGTCCCTTATGGACATATCTTGACTCAGGACCTATATGCTCAGACAGAGACTGAAGAAAGGCGATAACATCATGTTTTACAGTACGCTCTACTTCTTCAATTCTTTGAAGATCAAAGCCAGCCCTTTCCTTTATTTTCTTAAGAGCCTCATCAGGTATTTCTCCAAGCTCATGCCATGCCTCACACACAGCTATTTCTACCTCAAGCCATTTTTTGAACTTATTTTCTGGTGACCAGAGCTTCTGCATTACAGGTCTTGTATAACGCTCAATCATAACTCAGACTCCTTTCTTCAATCTATCAATTAATGGATAGGGCAAACCAACGTCTTTCATCTTTTTTTGAGTTTTCTCTATATCATAAGGCAGTCTTATAAAATTTATACCACTTCCATTAAAGATAGCATAACATGCCCTTGGATCACCATCCCTTGGCTGACCTACACTTCCTGCATTTATAATATACCTGCTTTTATCCTTTATCATGCAGGGCCTATCTGTTCTTATAATTAGCTCTCCCTGGTCTGTTTTTTCTACAATAAATGGTGAATGGCTATGTCCTATGAAGCAGAGCCTTTCATTGAAATAATAAAAATTAATCATAGCATCTCTAAGGGTTATTATATAATGCCACTCTTCAGGCTCCCTTGGTGAGGCATGAACTGCCAGGATATCAATTTCCTTGTACATATAATTAGACTTAAGAGGTAATGTCTTAAGAAAATCAAATGATTTTTTTGTTAAAACAGATCTTGTCCATAATATTGCATCCCTTGCTATTTCATTAAAATACTCATCAAGGGAAGGGTCTATAACCGCCCTGTCATGATTTCCTGCTACCATAGAGATACACTCATTTTTTAAGATTTCAAGAACAGCTTCAGGATCAGGGCCATAACCTACTGCATCTCCAAGAAAAATTATATTCTTTATTTGATTTCTTTTTATATCAGAAATTACAGTATTAAGGGCTTCAAGATTTCCGTGTACATCTGATATAACTGCAAGCATCAGGTCTTTTTCGTCAACTCAACCCTTGAGGCTACTTCCCTTGCAATTCTGTCAAGGATTCCATTTATGAAAGATGGGGAATCCTCTGAAGAATATCTCTTTGCTATCTCGATTGCCTCATTTATGGTAACAGGCGCAGGTATATCAGGTCTATAAAGGAGTTCATATGTAGCTAGTCTGAGAATATTTCTATCAACAGCTGCCATCCTTTCTACTGTCCAGTGCTCCGAAACACTGCTAATTATATCATCTATTTCCTTTATATGTTTTAAGGTTCCGTAAAGTAACTCTTCTGCAAAGGTCCGTATATCCTCTGCTTCAATTCTCATCGACCAGAAATCTTCAAGCTCTTTTTTATCAGGTATCTTCTTGGTGAAATCATACTGAAAGAGGAGTTGCAAAGCACATTCTCTTGAGGTTCTCCTTTTCATGGATTAAATCTTTTTAAGAACCTGTGCCATCTCAATAGCTGTAAGAGCAGCATCCCATCCCTTATTACCGGCTTTGGAGCCAGCTCTTTCAATTGCCTGCTCAATGGTATCAGCAGTAATAATCCCAAAGGTAACAGGAATGCCTGTTTCAAGACCAACCTGGGCAATACCCTTTGAAACCTCAGAGGCAACATATTCAAAATGTGGTGTAGCACCCCTTATTACTGTTCCAATACAGATAATTGCATTATAAATACCTTTTTTTGCCACTGACTTTGCAACAAGGGGGATCTCGAAAGCTCCTGGAACCTTTACAATATCTATAGACCTGTCCTCTGCTCCGTGCCTTAAAAGACAATCCTTCGCTCCCTCAAGCAGTCTTTCTGTAATAAAATCATTGAACCTGCTAACTATTATGCAAAATTTCAGACCCTGTGCCTGAAGCTCTCCCTCAATTATTTTCATGTTTATTTCCTCCTTAAACATTTTCAAGAAGATGACCGAGTTTTTTCTTTTTTGTTCTAAGATAAACAAGATTTTTATCATGGGGCTTTATCTCTATGGGAACTCTTTCAATAACCTTCAATCCATATCCTTCAAGTCCTACTATCTTTTTTGGATTATTTGTCATAAGCCTCATATTCTTTACCCCAAGGTCAACCAGTATCTGGGCGCCTATTCCATAGTCTCTGAGATCAGGTTTAAAGCCGAGCTGGATATTTGCTTCCACGGTATCAAGCCCCTTGTCTTGCAGCTCGTAAGCTTTCAGCTTATTCTCAAGTCCTATGCCCCTACCTTCTTGCTTCATGTAAAGTATAATACCCTTACCTTCCCGCTGTACCATCTCCATTGCCCTGTGAAGCTGTTCGCCACAATCACATCTTTTTGAGCCAAAGACATCTCCTGTAAGACATTCTGAATGAACCCTTACAAGAACAGGTTCATCAGGCTTTATATCACCCTTTACAAGGGCGATATGTATATTAGAATCTACATAATTTGAATAGGCAATGGCTGTAAAATCTCCATAATCAGTGGGAAGTTTAGTGGTTGCAATCCTCTTTACAAGTCTTTCTGTCCTCATTCTGTATTTAATAAGATCTTTGATCGTCACAATCTTTAGGTTATGTTTTTTAGCAAATTCCATCAATTCAGGAACCCTCGCCATTGTTCCATCATCATTCATTATCTCACATATAACACCTGCTGGATAGAGACCTGCAAGTCTTGCAAGGTCAACGGAACCTTCTGTGTGCCCCACCCTCTGGAGAACTCCGCCTGGCCTTGCCTTAAGAGGAAAGACATGACCTGGTCTTGCAAGGTCTTCAGGTTTGGTTTTGGGATCTATTGCTGTAAGGATTGTTTTTGCCCTGTCATGTGCAGAAATGCCTGTGGTTACACCTCTCTTTGCCTCAATGGATATGGTGAAGGCAGTACCATAGGGTGATGAATTTTCGTCTGTCATCATGGGTAGTTTAAGTTCTTCAACACGCTCAGGGGTAAGGCTAAGGCATATTAGACCCCTTCCATACTTTGCCATAAAGTTTATTGCCTCTGGGGTAACCTTTTCAGCAGCCATGCAGAGATCACCTTCATTTTCCCTGTCTTCATCATCAACGAGGATAATCATCCTGCCCTTCTGGAGTTCTTCTATTGCCTCATCAATAGTATTGAATTTATATTCCATAAACCTACCTCCTAATCTGCAAAACTTACTCCCTTCTGGCTTATGCCAGGAAGGGCTTCAAGGTATCTAATGACATACTTTCCTATTATATCAGCTTCTAAATTGACCCTGTCACCAGGGCCTTTAAATCCGAGGGTTGTAATCCTTGCAGTATGGGGAATTATTATAAGGCTGAAATAGTCCCTGCCTAATTCAACCACTGTAAGACTTATGCCATCAACTGCAACAGAACCTTTCGGAACAAGGTATTTCATGAATTCAGAAGGTGCTGATATTTCGAAATAGACAAGGTCTCCTTTCTGCTGTTTTGTTTTTATAATCCCTGTGCAGTCCACATGTCCTGTAACCATATGACCACCAAAGGAGCTATCTGCCCTCATGGCTGGTTCGATATTTACCCTTGCACCTGGAGTAAGTTCACCGAGATTTGTGACCTTCAAAGTTTCTTCTGAAAGGTCAAAACCCACTGCATGGTCTTTTATATCCACAACTGTGAGGCAGACTCCGTTCACAGCAATGCTATCACCTATAGAGGCTTTTTTTGAAAAAGATGTCTTTATATAAAGGCGGCTAACCTTTCCTCCCTTTATAAGGGATTGAACTGTTCCGAGTTCAATGATTATCCCTGTAAACACTACTCACCAACTTTTAACTGGAAATTATAGGTATGCTCATATACATCAAAAAGATTAACGCTCTCTGTCCAGCCCGTTTCGATAACATAATTTCCCCTTGAGCCTGATATGAGTACATCTGACTCGCTTATAGGAATACCAATTTGCTGAGCCTGTTGCATTACTGCTGGAAGTATTTCTTCCTGCTTAACCTCAAATCTTGCAATATCCTCAACCTTTGCCTTAAAACTGTAATACCTCCAGTAAGGCTCACCGAGTCTAATGCCAGAATATATGATGGCGACAAAGATGGCGAGAAAAATGAGGGCCTTTAGTATCTTCATTTTATAAGCCTCCCAATCCTGTTTAATCTTACAGTATTTCTTTCACTGTCCCATGACCAGTAGATTATCATTGCCTTACCCTTAACATCTTTTAGATCTACGTATCCCCAGTAGCGACTATCATAGCTCTGATCCCTGTTGTCCCCCATAACAAACAGTTTGTTTTTTGGTACAATATAGGGTCCGAAATTGTCCCTTGGCTCAAAGGGATTTCTGTAATTACGATCTGTATGCAGAACATAAGGTTCATTTAGGGGCTGTCCGTTAATATATACAATCTTATTTCTTTCTTCAATCAAATCACCTTCAACTGCTATCACTCTTTTTATAAAATCTCTGCTCGGGTCTTCAGGGTATTTAAATACAATTATATCCCCTCTCTGGGGTTTTCTTAAAACAAGTATTTTTCTGTCAGAGAAGGGAAGTTTTATTCCATAAATAAACTTATTCACAAGAAGATGGTCACCCACCAGCAGGGTCGGTATCATTGAGCCTGAGGGAATCTTAAAAGCCTGGACAACATAGGCCCTAATAATAAGTGCGATGAGGAGCGCAGTTATTATAGCCTCAATGTATTCTTTGAGTATCTCCTTCTTTGTCTTTTTCATCTATCCCTCCACCTTTAATACTGAAAGAAAGGCCTCCTGGGGCACTTCAACCTTTCCAACCTGCTTCATCCTCTTTTTACCCTCCTTCTGTTTTTCAAGGAGCTTCTTTTTTCTCGTAACATCTCCTCCATAGCATTTAGCAAGGACATTTTTTCTGAGTGGTTTTATCGATTCTCTTGCTATAACTCTGCTACCAATAGCTGCCTGTATTACAACCTCAAAAAGCTGTTTTGGAATCGTTTCTCTGAGCTTTTCAGCTATCTGACGTCCTCTATAATAAGCCCTGTCCTTATGTATAATCAAGGAGAGGGCGTCAACAGGTTCTCCGTTAAGGAGTATATCAAGTTTAACAAGTTCAGAAGGTCTGTAACCAATGAATTCATAATCCATTGAGGCGTATCCCTTTGAAAGTGATTTGAGTTTATCATAAAAGTCCCAGAGTATCTCATTCAGGGGTATTTCATATACAACCATTATCCTTTCCCTGCCTATATAATGAAATTCCTTCTGCTCACCTCTTTTTTCCTGACAGAGCTCAAGTATCGGTCCTATAAAATCCTGTGGCATAAAAATAGTAACCTTAACATAGGGTTCTTCGATGGACTTATATCTCTGAGGCAGCTTTGAAGGATTGTCTATGTAAAGAACCCTGTCCTGCTCATCAATTACTCTGTAAATAACAGTTGGTGCAGTGCTTATGAGGGAAAGACCGAATTCTCTTTCAAGCCTTTCTTTTATTATATCCATGTGAAGAAGACCGAGAAATCCGCACCTGAAACCAAAGCCAAGGGCACTGGATGACTCGGGTTCAAAAACAAAAGATGAATCATTCAGCCTCATCTTAAGTAGTGCTTCTTTTAGATCTTCGTATTGCTCTGAATCTGTTGGATAGAGACCGCAGAAGACCATTGGTTTTATTTCTTTGAATCCTGGAAGGGGTATAGAGGCGGGTCTTGATGCATCTGTTATGGTATCACCTATTCTTGTATCTGACACATTCTTTATACCGGCTATTACATAACCAACCTCACCTGCAATTAATTCATCGGTCTTTTTCATCTTTGGTGTAAGAATACCTGCTTCAGTGACCTCAAAATCTTTGTTATTTGACATGAGTCTTATTTTCATTCCCTTTCTCAAAATTCCATCAACAACCCTCACTATCACTATAACTCCCTGATAATTGTCGTACCAGGAGTCAAAAATCAGCGCCCTCAGCGGTGCATCAGGAGCACCCTTTGGCGGTGGTATTCTTTTAACTATCGCCTCAAGTATCTCCTCTGTTCCTATCCCTTCTTTTGCAGAAGCAAGAATGGCATCTGAACAGTCAATTGCAAGGGTGTCTTCTATCTCTCTTTTGACCTTCTCAGGATCTGCTGATGGAAGGTCTATCTTGTTTATCACAGGTATTATTTCAAGATTATTCTCCATGGCAAGATAGGCGTTTGCAATAGTCTGTGCCTCAACTCCCTGGGTAGCATCAACAACAAGGAGACAGCCCTCACAGGCTGCAAGGCTTCTTGAAACCTCATAGGAGAAATCTACATGACCAGGTGTGTCTATGAGATTTAGTATATAGGTCTTTCCATCCCTTGCCTTGTAATTAAGGGTAGCTGTATGGGCCTTAATAGTAATACCCCTTTCCCTCTCAAGGTCCATGGAATCAAGCACCTGCTCGACCATTGACCTTTTTGGAATTGCATCTGTAAATTCAAGAAGCCTGTCTGCAAGGGTTGATTTACCATGGTCTATGTGAGCAATTATAGAAAAATTTCTGATGAGCTCTCTCTTATCCATTTATAATATCAAAGCCAGTCTTGCAGCTCCGAGAAGGCCCGCATCCTCACCAAGTTCAGAGGGTATTATCTGTGTATTATCAAAAAGCTCCCTGAATGCCCTTTTCTGAGCCTCTTTTATTGCCTCCTGAACATATATATTCCACATTCCTGTTAATCCACCTGTAAGGATTATGGCCTGAGGGCTTAGTATATTTATTATATTAGCAATACCAATACCCAGGTATCTACCAGCAGCCCTTAGTACCTCTCTTGAAAAGGCATCTCCTTCCAGTGCCATCTCATATACTATCTCCGGATTTATCCTGTAGGCACTTCCTTCACAGCATGTGCTTAATCTTGTCTCTGTACCCGACATTATTCCGTGAATTGCCCTGTCAACTATTGCCCTTCCAGAGGCATAAAGCTCCAAACATCCAACATTACCGCATAAACAGGATTCACCATTTGCAACTATGGTCATATGACCGAACTCCGCTGCTAGGGGTGCAAGTGTACCGTCGCACACAATACCTCCGCCTATTCCTGTGCCCAGGGTAAAAAGTGCAAAAAAATTAAATTTTTTACCGGCTCCAAGCCAGGCCTCTCCAAGGGCAGCTGCATTTGCGTCATTTTCAATTACTACCTTTGATATGCCTGTTTCTTTTTTTATAAAATTTACAAGATCAACACCCTCTATTGATGAAATGTTGGGAGACTTAAATACTCCTGTTCTCTGATTATTCAGTACACCTGCAACTGCAATACCAATGGAATGGATCCCGGGTCTATGAAGCTTTTTTATCATCTCTACAAGATTATCGAGAGGTTCAGCACCTGTGGTTTCTTTTAATTTTTCTTCTATTGATCCATTCTCTCTGACCAGGGCAACTCTTGTGTTTGTGCCTCCCATATCAGCAGCAATTACATATTTATTTGCCATTTCTGAAACCCCTACCTCCCTGTGAATTTTTTTAGCAGGCATTCTTTCTCCTTTTATGGATTAAGATTGAGCTGAGAGATTGCGGAATCATATGAAAAAATCTCTGCAGTTAGATTAATTTTATCATAATAGAGTAAAAAGAGTAAATATTTTTAATTCAAAGATTGACGCAAAATGGGCTTGACTCACTATGGCTACTAAATTCTAGCTCAATTCACCGCTATTTCATATAACCCTTTTTAATTCATAGCATTCATGTTTTTTTTATATTAAAAATGCAGAGATAAGGCTATTTTAAAATTTAAAAATTGAAGCCCTGCTAAATGCAGGGCTTGATAATTATATAGTCATAATTAATTTGAGTGTAAATAAACTATTACTTCTTTACGCCCTTCTTAAGTTCAATCCAGTCACGCATGTGCTGGAGATTTTCTGTAAGATTCCACCATCCATTCTTAAAGGTTGAATAATCAGGAGCTCCTGTCATTGCAGAGGCGTATTTTATTGAGTTGGCATAAAACAGCCATTGCCTTATCCACATCTGTTCTACAGTCTCATCAAAGGGATTCTTTCCATGAGGAAGCCCTTCTGCTAGGTTATTCTTCCACGCATCAACAAGTAACAGTGTAGAAGCGAGTATCATGCTGTCGACCTCTTTTACTGTGTTGTCCATCTTTTCAAAGTGGTTATTTACCCAAGAGGTACTGTGACAGCTCTTGCAGATATTTTTAAACTTAGCCTCCCTTTTTGATTGTTCCTCCTGGCTTATTAAATAATCAGTCGCAGGCTCACCTGTAAATGTAGTGGGAAGTGGTAGTCCATCTTTGTTTCTTATAATAGATGTATCTCCCTGTTTTGGCTGCGGATGGGAATAAACAAGTCCGAACAATCTTATCCAGAGCCTTGAGCCAAAATCATGGGTTCTTTCTGCAATAACAGTTTTTCCATCAGGTGCAGTTATAAGGCTATTATGGCATGCAGAACATGTTGGAGCCTGAAAATCTTTCCCAGCCTTCCAGGGCACTGCATTAAAATCCCATTCCTGGTACAGCGAGGCATAAATATTTCCATGCTTGCTTTCTTTGTAAACATTATAGGCAGGCACATCAGGCTCTAAATGGCACTGTCCGCAGGTTTCAGGCTTCCTTGCAATTTTTATAGAAAAACTGTGTCTTGGATGACATGCTGTACAGGCACCCATGCTTCCATCAGGATTTATCCTGCCAACTCCCTGATTGGGCCAGTTAATAAGATCAGGAACCTTTATCTTACCAAGCTTTGTCTCTACCTCTTTCAAACCCTTAACCTTTACCTCAGTGCCGTGACAGCTGAAACAGGTCTCCTGCTTGGTAAAGTCTGTTGATTCCTTCTGTATTATCCTGCTATCCTCAACAGCCTTTTTGCTTATTACTGTTTCAACGAGTGCATGATACACAGGATTCTTTGTTAGATTCCCTGAAGCATGTGCCTTTTTACTTCCGGAGTATTCACTGGCTTCTACAGGATGACAGGTTGAACAGTCATTTATGGATACAACAACATTGATCCTGTAACCCATGTGATCAAAGCTATCTCTGTGTTTATCTGTATTCAGGCTGTGGCACTCATAACAGCCAACAACTACATTTTCAAGTTTTGAATCAACCTTTTTTGAAGAAATCCTTCTTTCAATTTCAGGCTTTTTTAGTGCCATGGAGGGAGATGTTTTAGAGTGAAGACTGTTCATCCAGTCCTCAACTATTCCAGGAGTATAAAATTTATGACATCCTACACAGCTTTCCGTCTCCTTGCTAATTGGTGGAGACTTCCTTTTTTCTATCTTTGTCTGTGCGAATACAAAGGCTGGAATTAATATCAAAGCTACAGCAAACAAAAAAATTAATTTTCTCATTTTCTTCCTCCTTTTTTTAGAAATTAAGTCTATTTTTAATTGCTCTCACAGATATTAACTATAACTTTCTTCATTGCTTTTCAACATCTATAAAATTATCTTATTCGTGTTTGTTTTCCTTCTAACTTTTAAAAATATTGAACTGAAATCACAAAAAATAAAACAAGATTTATTACTGATTATAAGAACAGCAGCTCCTTTCATAAAAAACATATATCATAATAAAAATCAAAGTGTCAAGAATATAAGATATTTACTTATAAGTATTCATAGGCTTGAAGGAAAGGCACAGCCTAGCCTTTAATGTCTTATAACCTGGAGGGGTTCAAAGGTTGTTGCCCTTTTTGATGGATATATACCTGCAAGAATACCTATTGAAATGGATGCAATGGTTGAAAATATAATACCTATTACTGAAATGGAAAATGGTAGACCGGTCAGGTTAAAGATTATTGCACTTGTAGGTAAACTTACCGCAAGACCAGTCATTCCTCCAGTAAGGGAGATAAAGGATGATTCCATGAGAAATTGAATTATTATATCCCTCTTTGTTGCACCAACAGCCCTTCTTATGCCTATCTCTACCTTTCTTTCATTCACGATCAATATCATGATGGAGAGAATTCCAATCCCTCCTATAAGGAAAGATATTACTGCTGAAATTCTCCCGAGGGTCTTTATAAGTGTTATTGCCTGTGTCTGGAGTGTCATTACATCCTTCATGTCTATTAGGGTAAAATCATCTTCCTTTTCTTCTTTTAACCTGTGCTGTTTTCTGAGAATATCTCTTATTTCTGATTTAGCAATGTCATTGTATCCACCAGGCCTTATCTTCACATATATGGTATTTATATAATCTTTATTTACAAGCCTTCTTAAAAAGGTACTCAGAGGAACAAAGACCTGATTATCCTGGTCAACACCTGAGACATCCACACCCTTTTCCTCCATCACTCCAACTACCTGAAAGGCTACCCTGAAGATAAGTATATTTCTGCCGATGGGATCTTCATCTCCAAAGAGTTTTCTTGCAACTGCCTTTCCAAGAACCGCAACTCTGTTAAGCTCTCTTACATCATCCTCTGTGAAGAATACTCCATCTTCAACACTGAAATTTCTTATAGCACTGTAATTTGGCATAACACCTATAACAGGAATATTTGACAGACTGGTGCCACCATATCTTACAGGGAATGCCTTGCTTGATGAAGGCGAGACTTCAATAACAGATGTTGCTCCTTTCATTATTGCATCAGCATCTTCTATTTTAAGGGTGGTCGATTCAGAAAGTATCCTCATCCTCGCACCGAACCTTCTGACAATGCCGCTTCTGACAACCACTATGTCCTTGCCAAGTTTTTCAGCCTCAAGTTCTGTCTTTTTCACAAGTGATTTTGAGATATTTGCAACTATAATAAGGGAAAAGGTTCCAAGGAAAACGCCTGATATTGCAAGCAATGTCCTTACCCTGAAACCACAGAGTGAACCGATTGCTATCTTAAAATTAAGAAATATCCAGGAGTATATCTTCATTGTTCTATCCCCTGATTGCCTCTACCGGATGAAGCTCAGCAGCCTTTCTTGCAGGCTGGATACCAAATATCACTCCTACAAGCCATGAAAGGACAATGCCGATTGTAAAGGCCTTCCAGGAAAACTTCATGGGAAACTCAAAAATAAGGGTAAGAACTTTTGAGCCTGCAACCGCCAGGATGAAACCCACAAGACCTCCTGAGGTTGTCAATATCACTGCTTCACCGAGAAACTGGAGAAATATGTCTCTCTTACTGGCACCAACCGCCCTTCTTATACCTATCTCACTAATTCTTTCTCTAACTGACAGGAGAAATAGATTTGCAAGTACGAATCCCGCCACAATCAGTGATATGAGCCCTGTAACACCCAGAAAAGCAACGAGCGTGCCTGTAAGTGCTACGAGGAATCTTGTTATCTCTTTTGGTGATACTATTCTGAAATCATCAGGCTCGCCCTCTTTGAGCCCGTGTCTCTGTCTGAGTAGGTGTCTGAGTTCATTTATATAAAAATTAAGATTTTCCCTGTCCTCAAACCTTATTCTGAAGGCTGAGATAAATCTTGTC
The DNA here is from genome assembly GCA_026417875.1 of Thermodesulfovibrionales bacterium. Classification (NCBI taxonomy): domain Bacteria; kingdom Pseudomonadati; phylum Nitrospirota; class Thermodesulfovibrionia; order Thermodesulfovibrionales; species Thermodesulfovibrionales bacterium. The sequence continues at coordinate 24,992 of JAOACK010000015.1, forward strand.
TCATTCTGAAGTTTTCTCATAACAGTTGTGATTGGCATTATTATCCTGTCATCAAGGATGTCTCCTCCAGGGCTTGTTCCCCTTTCTGAAAGAACACCAACTACCTGAACAGGTATCTTTCTTACAAAGATATATTTTCCAACAGGGTCTTCATCTCCAAAGAGCTGCCTTACCACATGAAGACCCATTAGACATACGTTTTTCATTCCCCTTACATCTTCTTCTGTAAAATCAGAGCCCTGTATAACTGGCCAGGTCCAGACCCTGCTGTACTGACTTGTTGAACCGATTACAAGGGTCTGGTGTCTTTTATTTTTGTAGGATACATTTACCTCCCTTACAGCAGTCATCGGTACAACCAGATAGGCAGTGGAAAACTCCCTTCTTATAGCCTCAACATCTTCAAGTGTAATTGTTCTCTGCCTCTGACCGAGTGCCCTGATCTCCTCTGAACCACCGAAGACAAGGAGTGAGTCAGGTCCAAAGGCAGCAACTATTTCAAGAGCCTTTTCATAGGCTCCCTCTGTGGCTGCAACAATTATGGTAATGGATGAAACACCGAGGCCAACGCTCAAAAGACAGAAGAGTGTCCTCAATTTAAATGCCCTAATTGCTCTTATGGACTGAGAGAGTATATGTATAAAACGGTCCATCTTTAATATGATAGCATATGAAACAATAGTGCATCATGGAGGAAAAAGTATTGACAGACTTTTTATTTAATGATATTTTTACTAGTGAGGAATACAGTAAATGTAAATTTTATATTTCTGTTATCTTTACTATGCTTTTGAGCATGTGAGGATGGAACAATGGATGAGAAGTCACAGATTTGCATGATAATGGTAAAGGAGGATAAATCCTATAAACAAGCAGATATTGAAAGGGTTCTCAAAAAAGACTGGCCTGAGTTACTTGAAATAAAAAAACTTCAACGGAAAAGATGGAACAGCCACTTTTGATATTGGTGACTTTCATGCGGGAATAGGTCTTGTTCCTATACCGTTACCACCTTCAGAACTGGAATATCCTATCAATACAGCTATTTTCTGGGAAGATGCTGCTGAGAAGATTTCAAAACATAAAAAACATTATGTCATATTCACTGCCACAAAAAATAAAGACAGGACAATCATTGATGTTAATATAATTCTTACAAAATTAGCTAATTCCTTAAGTAAGTATTTTGATGCAATAGGAATATACTGGGGGGCTTCTTCACAGGTATTCTCAACTGAACTTTTTGATAAATACAGTAAATTGCTAAAAGATAATGTTTTGCCTTTGCCAGTATGGATAAAGGTCACTGGCTACAGAAAAGATAATGGTAACCTTTATCTTTACACTTTAGGTATGAAAAATTTTAATCACAGAGAAATGGAAATAATGGATTACAGAGGTAATTTTTCTGATGGCTATTTCTTTATGCTCGAATTAGCAAATTATCTGATGACCAGAGGTCCTGTTATAAAGGATGGAGACACGGTAGGTTATTCTGAAATAGAAAAAATTAAAATTAAATTTAAAAAATCCGAACTGGATGAAGATGAAGAAGTAATGAGTATTTTATTCTAACCTTGAACATCATAAATTACTTATAGGTAATGTAAAATTTTCTGTGTAAAATTAAAGAAAAAGGGGTGTATCCTCCATAATTAACAATGAATTTCTCAAAGAAAGGAGGACACACCCATGGCAGTGAAAGAACTCACTGACCTAAGTTTAACAGATTTATGGAGGGAATATCAAAGGAGTTTTAAGGATTTTTGGCAATTAAGTGATGAAGGGATTAAGGGCATGAGAGTTAGGTTATTAGAGGAGGCTTTGAAGGCAGAGCAGCTTGAGTATATAGGGTGTTTTGAGTATGAGAGGAGTGCAGGGAGGATGGATTACAGGATATTCACAGCAGTAATTAGCCAGTTAAATGAACATTGGCGGATAATTTAATAAGACAGGCCTTTGTGGTAAAAATGAAAGGTAATATATAGCAGGTTTTCGTTTACACAGAAGGCTTATCAAAACTTGACATGAATATGGAACAGATTAGAGCAGAATAAGGATTGACCAAACCTAAAAAGTTTCTCGAATTTTTTAGTGTAATTCTAAAAACTCTGGCGCGGCCAGGAGGATTTGAACCCCCGACCTACGGATTCGTAGTCCGCCGCTCTGTCCAGCTGAGCTATGGCCGCACCTCATAAGATTAACTCTTTTTAATTCCTTCTTTCAGGGTAATCCCGTACTTTTCGTGCTGGAATGGATGGATTGTGGGAAACTTTGAATATAGCCAACCCTTGAAAATCTCTTTATCGCCCTCATATACAATCACTCTTACAGCAGGATTGTTTGGCTCATTTGATGATGAGGTTATGGTAAGGCCATCCATCTTGAAATCAGGAAGGAATTCTCCAACCTTTATCTTAAGGTTTGAACCCGGTATTTTGTATTCACTGTTTAATTTCACAGTTACCTCTGAGGTCTTTCTTGCAATCTTATCCTCAATAAGGAGTTTTACAGCATCCCATTTCCCTTTTACAGCATCTGGCACTATTACCTTTGTCTCTCCAGGTGGCATCATAATACCTGTACCTGGTCCTGCAGGAGCCTGTGGAACCGGTTGTTCCTCTTTCTTCTTGCATGCACAAAGGGAGAACGCGATTAAAAAAGCTGCAATCAGTAGAAAAAGTTTTTTAGATATCCTTTTAGACCTCCTTTGTTCATTAAAGCCCTGAAAATCAGGGCTGCTTCTGTCCGAATCCTGATATCAGACCCTTTCTATGGCGGAGAGGCAGGGATTCGAACCCTGGGTGAGGTTTTACCCCCACAACCGCTTAGCAGGCGGCTGCCTTAGACCTACTCGGCCACCTCTCCAGTCAGATAATTATAACATAGTCATAACGGTTTGATACTCGGGCAAAGAGATTCGGTCGGTTAGAAGGACTAATTATGCAGTGTTCATAAAAGGCTTTTATTCAGATATCCTGCCCCGATCTACCATTTTCAGAAAATCCTCGTAACTTATGGTCCTCACCCCAAGGACTTTTGCTTTTTCAAGTTTCGAGCCTGGTTCCTCACCAACAATCAGGTAGTCTGTACTTTTGGATACTGATGAGGAAGCGTGCCCTCCAAGATTTTCTATAAGTTCTTCTATCTCCTTTCTTGGCCGTGGAAGGGTTCCGGTGATTACAAAGGTGAGACCTTCGAGGGGTCTTTTCTCCTTAATTTTCCCTTCGAAGTCCGGATTGGTAATCTTCAGTCCCATCTTCTTCATTGTTTCAAGGGTCTTTATGTTTTCAGGATTGTTGAAGAAATCGTATATAGATTTTGCAATCTTTTCACCGATCTGGGGTATCTCTGTGAGTTTTTCCAACTTAACATTGTAGAGGTCTTCAAGGGTTCTGAAATGTCTCGCAATTACCCTGGCTACGTATTCACCAACATGTAGAATGCCGAGGCCAAAGAGGAATCTTGCAAGGGTGGTCTTCTTACTCGACTCTATTGCATCTATCAGGTTCTTGGCAGACTTATCAGCAAATCTGGGAAGCTTCAGAAGGTCTTCTTTTTTAAGTTTGTATATATCTATAAAGTGTTTAATAAGACCCTGTGAATAAAGTAGCTCCACGGTCTTTTCTCCAAGCCCTTCTATATTCATTGCTCCTCTGCTTGCAAAGTGTATTATCCTTTCCTGAACCTGAGCAGGACAGTTCATGTTTATGCACCTTACAGCAACCTCCTCGGGTTCCCTGACCACCCTGCTTCCGCATTCAGGGCACCTCTCGGGTATAGGAAAAGGCCTTTCCCTTCCGGTCCTCTTTTCCTTAATAACCATCACCACATGGGGTATTACATCTCCAGCCCTTTCAACAAGTACAGTATCACCTATCCTTATGTCCTTTCGTTCCATCTCGTCCCAGTTATGAAGGGTTGACCTTGTAACAGTCACCCCGCCAATCCTTACCGGTTCAAATATTGCATAGGGTGTAAGCACTCCTGTTCTTCCCACAGATGCCCTTATATCAATTATCTTTGTGGTCGCCTGGTGAGCCGGAAACTTGTAAGCTATTGCCCATCTGGGTTCACGGGTCTTTATACCAAGAGCCTTCTGGAGAGAAAAGTCATTTACCTTGATTACTGCTCCGTCTGTTTCAAAGGGCCATTTATCACGCATTGCTTCCATTTCTTTTATTATCTCTAATACCTGTTCTATATTTTTCGCCTTCCTTACAATTGCAGGTACGGGGAATCTCTTCTCTTTTAACCATTCAATAAACTCCATCTGACTTCTAAATTCCTTTCCCTTTATTGCACCCACTCCATAACAGGCAAGATGAAGTTTTCTTCTTGCCGTTACAGATGGATCAAGTTGCCTAACAGAGCCCGCAGCTGCATTCCTTGGGTTGGCAAAGAGTGGCTCTCCTGCTCTTTCCCTTTCTTTGTTCAGTCTTTCAAATTCATCTATATTCATGTAAACCTCTCCCCTTATGTCTATCTCTTCAGGCACATCATCTCCTTCAATTCTAAGAGGTATTGATCTTATGGTCTTTATGTTCTGGGTGACATCCTCTCCTTCGTAACCATCTCCTCTTGTGGAAGCCCTCTCAAGAAGACCTCTTACATAGCTAAGCTCAATAGCAAGACCATCATATTTTGGCTCCACAGTGTATTCTATATCCTTGGTAATGCCGAGGAATCTCTTTACCCTCCTGTCGAATTCCCTTACCTCTTCATGGCTGAAGGCATTGTCAAGGGAGAGCATTGGTTCTCTGTGTCTGACCTTTTCAAATTTTTCAAGTGGTGGAGCGCCTATTCTCTGAGTCGGTGAATCAGGCAGGATGTAATTGTATTTTTCTTCAAGCTCTTTTAGTCTTTTAAAGAGTCTGTCATATTCCTCATCTGAGATAACAGGGGAGTCAAGGACATAATAACGGTAATTATGATAATTTATCTCATCAACAAGTCTTTTAATCTCCGCCTTTATCTCTTCAGTCAGTTTCTCAGCCATATGAACTCTCCTCCATTATTTCCACCAAAAACTCAAGGGCCTTTAAGGATGCCTTTTCTTTGTTATCCATCCTGTCACCACTAAGCCTCAGCTCCTTTGTCCAGGTCTTATCTTTGTGGGCTACACCGATATACACAAGACCCCTTTCTTTTCCCTCGAGTACATCCGGTCCAAGATTGCCTGTGGTAGAAAGACCAAAATCAGAGCCAGTTATCCTCATTATTGATGAGGCCATTAGGGCAGCTATTTCTCTGCTTATTACACCAAATCTTGAAATGCTATCTTCATATATACCCAGTATTTTGCCTTTTGCCTTTATTGAATAGGTAACCGCACCAGCCTCAAAAAAGAGGCTAGCACCTGGAAGGGATGTAATGTAGTGGCTGATAAGACCACCTGTACAGGATTCGGCAATGGATAGTTTTAATCCCCTTTTTCTGAAGGCAGTGTGAACTCTTTCAACAATCGATAGAGGTAAACTTTCTGTTACAAGCGCTTTCATAATTTTATTATAATACCATATGCTCATTTTTAAGACAGGCTCTATCTTTTTCTCCTTCCTTATCTCGCTACTCCTATCCTCTATCTCCTCGGCTGCCATAAATGTTGAGGACAGACTCTGTATAGCTGGCGATGAGATTATGCTCAGCGCAGAGATAAGAAAGGGCCTTTTCAGAAAAGGCGGGGTGATTGTGGAATTTTTTATTGATGGCAGGTCAGCGGGCAGAAGTCTTTCAGGTGGTGATGGAGTTGCCTACAGAGCTTTCACTGCGCAGAAAACAGGGCTTTTCAGAGTCACTGTGACGACTGAAGAGGAAAGGGCAGAAGGACTCTTGCTCTGTCTTAAAAGAGGACAGGCTATATTGCTCATTGATATCGAGACACTTAAGGAAAATCCCTTTTCTCTAATACCCCGAAAGGATAGCAGAGAGGTTATCAGGAGGCTCAAGAGAAGATTTCCTGTTGTTTATCTCTATGCTGGTTTGATGTCCGGAAAGGACATTAAAGAGTGGCTGATGAAAAATGGATTTCCTTCAGCACCTTTACTTGCTTTTCATGAAGGTATATTTTCTCATATTCAGGAGCTCGGTCTTGCAATCAGGGCAGTTGTTGGTTCGGCTCAGGTTGCCAAGAGTGCAGGTTCATACAGAATCAAGACCTTTGCCTTTGAAGATATAGAGGGAGCTATCGAGGTTGACTCCTGGCTTGAGCTTGAGAAAAAAATATGACTGAGGATCAAACCCTATTTTATAGCCGAGATAAAATCCTCTATCCTCATCGAAGGCGATATCCTGAATGCCTTCTCAAGGATAGCTGCTTTTTCAGCCTCTGTCTTTGCGAGTTTATACCTTTTCCTTAATTTCCTGAGTTTTTCTCTTCTGTTTCTTCTTCTTCTGAGTTCAGCCTCTCTCCACTGTCTTGACATAGAATTTATTTATCATAAACAGGCCATGGATTTCAAGATGTTATCCTGAGTGCCTGTCTGCCACCTTTGATGCTCCAAAGGAATCTGGCTTTGTAACAGCCACATATCCTGACCCAGCAACCATTCCCACTACCTCCTTAATTATATCCTTTGTTTCACCATTCTCACCCACATCAATGTGAATTTCCACAGGAAGTTTTGCGTAACCATTCTGGGAAAGTTTCTGCCTCAATAGTTCAGCAATCTCAAGGCTCAGTGTTGTCTCGAGCATTATCCTCTGTCTCAGATTTTTAATCTTTTTATGTCTGATTTTTCTGTAGAAATATCGTCCGCCTGAACCCTTTCTGTGTATAACTATTGCAACAACAAAGGTTGTTTCATCTCCAAGGAATGAGTCGCTACCTATAATCAAACGATAGCGTCTATGGGGTTCCTGTCCTATGAATTCCACGAGTTTTGAAAATACGCCATCAAAGGTGAGGCTCCCTGAGGTGGGGCTGTAAAATATCATTCTTTCTTGCGAAGCACTTTCCATTTTAATAATTTTAAAACCTTTTTAATTAAAAAAACAAGATATGCTATACTATTTTATGCTTACAAAACTGGAAAGGATATTTGAATGGCTCCTTTGGGAGAGCAGGTTTTTTATTATTCTTGCTGTAGTGGCCAGTATCGCCTCTGCTATTTTACTTATTGTGCTTGGGACTTATGATATATTTATTCTTCTTGAGGAGTTCTTTCATGTCTTTTCTAACAAAGAAGTTTATGAGGAATTTCACAAGCGTGCTGTAGCCCATATAATAGGGGCAATAGATTTTTATCTTATAGCTACTGTACTGATTATATTTGGTGTGGGACTTTACGAGCTCTTTATAAGCAAAATAGATTATGCAGAACAAGATACCAGATCATCGAGAATCCTTGTGATACACAGCCTGGACCAGCTAAAGGAAAAGCTTGCAAAGGTTATTATAATGGTTCTTATAGTTACATTCTTCAAACATGCCCTGGGTCTGAAATACGAAAATGTTCTTAATGTACTTTATCTTGGGGCAGGAATACTTCTTGTAGCCCTTGCCCTGTATTTCACACATAAAGGTGATAAATCTAAGCACTGATCTAACAGACAGGATACTTACCTCTTGCAAGGTCAAAACAGAATCTTCCGATTCCCTCAAGCTCTCTTTTTATAACTGCCTCAGCCTTTTCCTTTACATCTTCTAATCTCACTCCTTTCTCAAGGAGTATCTGGGCATTTGCCATCTGTGGTCTGTCAATTGGTGTACCGATTCTGCTTAAAAGAAGTACATAGACCTCTTTAATCCCCTCTATCTCCTCATAAATCTTCTTTGCTATTCTGTGAGAAAGGATATTGTATATTTTCCCAACATGGCTCACAGGATTTTTACCTGCTGCTGCTTCTGTTCCCATAGGCCTGTTCATTGATATAAGGCCATTTACCCGGTTGCCCCTGCCAACCTGACCTGAGTCTGCATCCTCTGCTGATGTGCCAAGAAGACTGAGATAGACACCACCTATCCCCCGTTCTCTTTCATCAAGGGTATTGTAATTAATCTCAATAATGCTGAAGTCTTTTGAGAATTTTCTAATAAACTTTTCCATCTCAGCCTGTATAGTGTCTTTCCTTAAGAAATACTCCTGCTCAGAACCTATGTATTGTGCGATAAGGGGCATTGCCACGGTGAGGTCAAGTCTATCCTTTCTTCTCAGTCCCATAACCTTCACATCCTCGCCTGTCTCAGGAAATTTTTTCTTAAATCTCTCTGAATTGAGATACTGTTCAAGCTCTAGCACAGCCCTCTCAGTTGATGATAGGGGATAATAT
>JAOACK010000016.1 GCA_026417875.1 Thermodesulfovibrionales bacterium
CCCTTACATATCTGAATGCACTGTGCTTCTTCTCTTCAGTACCACGGTGCAGTTCTGGGCTGCATGGAGGTTTCACAGGGCAGCATGGATTGCCTTAAGACACAAAACTGCAAACATGAATACACTTGTTAGTGTGGGTACCTTTTCAGCCTATATCTACAGTCTTATTGCAACCTTTTATCCATCCATATTCACAAGAGGCGGTATGGAGCCTCATGTATATTATGAAACATCTTCTGTTATTATCACCCTTATACTTCTTGGAAGGCTTCTTGAGGCAAGGGCAAAGGCAAGGACTTCTGAGGCCATAAGAAGGCTCATGGAACTCCAGCCAAAAACTGCAAAGGTTTTAAGAAACGGTGTTGAGATGGATATACCGGTTGAGGAGGTGATTCCAGGTGATTTTGTAATAGTCAGACCAGGCGAGAGAATTCCAGTGGATGGAAAAATAATTGAGGGTTCATCTTCAGTGGATGAGTCAATGCTTACTGGGGAGAGCCTGCCAGTAGAAAAATCCCCTGGTGATTCTGTTTATGGTGGCACTGTTAACAGGGCTGGCACATTTAAACTGATCGCCGAGAAGGTCGGTAAAGAAACCGTACTTTCAGGGATAATAAGACTTGTTGAAGAAGCACAGGGCAGCAGGGCACCCATTCAGGCGCTTGCTGACAGGGTGGCAGCAATCTTTGTACCTGCAGTGATCACTATTGCAATCATTACATTCATTATATGGTATGTTGCAGGTCCATCCTTTACACAGGCACTCATGAATTTTATTGCTGTTCTTATTATTGCCTGTCCCTGTGCCCTTGGGCTTGCAACACCTACTGCTATTATGGTTGGTACTGGAATAGGTGCTGAAAGGGGAATTCTTATCAGAGATGCTCAGGCAATTGAGATAGCAGGAAAGGTCAATACAGTCGTTCTTGATAAGACAGGGACAATAACTAAAGGCAAACCCGAGGTTCTGGAGATTACCAATTTGAGCGAGTTCTCTGATATAGAGCTCATGAGGCTGGCTGCCTCTCTTGAGAGGCTATCGGAACATCCAGTTGCAAAGGCGATCGTGGATAAGGCATTGAGTATCTCAGGGCAGAATTCTATTATCCTTGAGGAACCTCTTTCTTTTAAGGTGGAACCCGGAGGTGGTGTTAGAGGAGAATTTCTGATAGGAGATAAGAAAAATGAGATGATAATCGGAAGTGCTGATTTCTTAAAAAATATGGGCATCGATATCTCTTCCTTAGTAACCTATGAAGAGGATATTTCAAAAAGGGCTATGTCTCCAGTCTTAATAGCCATAAATAATAAGGTGAAGGGAATATTTGCCATTGCTGACCCAGTTAAGGAAGGCTCAAAGGAGGCTGTGGAGGCATTAAAAAATCTTTCGATAGACATAATAATGATTACAGGTGATCATATGTTAACAGCAGAGGCAGTTGCGAAAAAGGTAGGTATAGAAAGATACTATGCAAGGGTAAAACCGGAAGAGAAATTACAGCTTATAAGGAAGCTTAAGGATGAAGGAAGAATAGTTGCAATGGTGGGTGATGGAATAAATGATGCACCAGCTCTGATGGAGGCACATGTGGGTATTGCCATGGGCACAGGTACTGATATAGCAATGGAGTCGAGTCAGATCACTCTCATGCGGGGAGACTTAAAGAGTGTTGTGAGTGCAATTAAGCTCAGCAAGCTTACAATTAAAACCATTAAGCAGAATCTCTTCTGGGCATTTATTTACAATATCACAGGAATACCAGTTGCAGCAGGAGTGCTCTATCCTTTTGGAGGTCCGCTGCTTAATCCCATGATAGCTTCTATTGCCATGGCGATGAGTTCAGTTAGTGTTGTTACCAATTCGCTAAGGCTCAGAAGAAAGGCAGCTGTGATTTAATATTTTTCATGCATTTTCTTAATCGCTATTTTTGCTGCCTCTGTCTGTGCCTCTTTCTTACTTTTTCCAGAACCTGTTCCGAAGAATTCACCATTAATGTATATATTTACTGTAAAAACCTTTTTATGTTCTGCTCCGTGCTCTGCTATGATCTTATATTCAGGAAGTTTTCCGTATCTTTCAAGAGAGAGTTTCTGGAGCTCTGATTTTGGATCGAGTATTAAATCTGCTGAGGTCAATTCTTCAAATTTTCTTCTGAAAAGTCTTGATATCAGTTCTCTTGCATCTTCTAGACCACCATCAAGGAATACAGCACCAATCAGTGCCTCCAGACAGTCAGCAAGTATTGAGCTCTTCTGTCTTCCGCCTGTATGTTCCTCTCCCTTGCCAAGTAATAAATACTCTCCGAGAAAGAGTCCTTTTGCTATTTCAAAGAGCACGGATTCCTTTACCAGATAGGCCTTGAGGCTCGCCAGTCTTGATTCATCCTCTTCAGGAAATCTCCTGAAGAGATATTCTGATATTATAAGACCGAGAACAGCATCTCCCAAGAATTCCAGCCTTTCATTATAAAAAGGAGAGTCTTCAGGTCTTTCGTTATGGAAGGATTTATGTGTAAGGGCCTCCATCAGGAGGGCCCTGTTTTTAAAGGAATAACCTAAGGAATTTTCAAGCTCCTGAAAATTTTTTAAAGATGAGGCAGGCATTTGTTCCACCAAATCCAAAGGAATTGGATATGGCACAATTAACCTCTCTATGTCTCGCCTTATTGGGTACATAATCAAGGTCACAAACAGGGTCAGGTTTTTCAAGATTTATTGTTGGAGGGATAAGATTGTTATAAATACTCAGTATTGTTATTACTGCCTCGACTCCACCTGCTGCTCCAAGCAGATGGCCTGTCATGGATTTTGTTGAACTTACAGCAAGCCTGTAGGCATGCTCTCCAAAGACCTTTTTTATTGCCATGGTTTCGAGCTCATCTCCATATTTTGTTGATGTGCCATGAGCATTAATATAATCAACTTCTTCAGGCTTTATACATGCATCCTTAAGTGCAGCTTCCATACATCTAGCCGCACCCTCTCCTTCGGGAGCAGGTGAGGTGATATGGTAGGCGTCACCGCTCATTCCGTAGCCGATGATTTCTGCGTATATCCTTGCCCCTCTTTTTAAGGCATGTTCGAGCTCTTCAAGAATCACTATTCCAGCACCCTCTCCCATCACAAAGCCATCCCTGTCAATATCAAAAGGTCTGCTTGCCCTCTCAGGTTCATCATTTCTTGTTGAAAGGGCTTTCATAGCAGTGAAACCAGCTATACCCATTGGAGTAATTACGGCCTCTGTACCGCCAGCAATCATGGCATCAGCTTCACCACGCTGAATGATCCTGAAGGCATCTCCTATGGAATGGCTTCCTGTTGCACAGGCTGTGCAAGGAGAAGAATTCGGTCCCTTAGCACCATATCTTATTGATACCTGTCCTGCAGCCAGGTTGATTATAATCATTGGAATAAAGAAAGGAGATATCCTTCTGTGCCCCTTCTCAAGGAGGGTTCTGTGATAATGTTCTATCATGGGCAGTCCTCCCATACCAGAACCTATTATCACACCAACCCTTTGAGCATTCTCAGGAGTTATTTTAAGGCCTGAGTCCTTCATTGCCATTTCTGCGGCCGCAATAGCAAAGTGTATGAACCTGTCCATCTTTTTTATCTCTTTCTGTTCAATATAATTAGAGGGATCAAAATTCTTTACCTCAGCAGCAATCTGGACAGGATAGCTGGATGCATCAAAGAGAGTTATTTTACCAACACCAGATTTTCCCTGAATAAGAGCCTCCCATGTCTCCGAGACTCCTATTCCCAGAGGTGTAACCAGACCCAGACCTGTAACAACTACCCTTCTTTTTTCCATGACTTAATCAGGCGTTAGAGGTTTTTTTCTTAATATACTCTATTGCATCCTTAACCTTTACAATCTTTTCTGCATCTTCATCAGGGATCTCAATATTAAAGGCCTCTTCAAAAGCCATGACAAGCTCCACCGTGTCAAGCGAGTCTGCACCGAGATCCTCTACAAAGGAAGACTCAGGAGTGATATCAGCAGGATTCACTCCAAGTTGTTTTGCTATAATTTCCTTTACCTTCTCTTCCATTAAAACACCTCCAGAATTTTTAGAAAAATATGAGCACCCTTAAGGTGCCCTGAGATTTCAAGAGGCTAAGCCTCTTATATGACTACATATACATTCCGCCATTAACATGAATAACCTGACCGGTTATATATCCTGAAAGAGGTGATGCGAGAAAAACCACTGCATTGGCCACATCCTCAACTGTACCGAACCTTCCAAGGGGTATTGCTTTAAGCATCTCTGCTTTAACATTTTCAGGTAATGCCTCTGTCATTTTTGTCATAATGAATCCCGGAGCTACTGCATTGACTGTGATATTTCTGCTTGCATATTCCTTCGCAATAGTCTTTGTTAGACCAACCATACCGGACTTTGATGCGCTGTAATTAGCCTGTCCGGGGTTTCCCATAAAGGCAACCACGGAGGCTATATTTATTATCCTTCCATACCTCTGCCGGGACATGACCTTTACAGCCTCTCTTGAGCATAGAAACACACTCTTAAGATTAATTGCAATCACTGAATCCCAGTCTTCCTCCTTCATTCTGACAAGCAGGGCATCTCTTGTAATGCCTGCATTATTTACAAGTATATCAATCCTCGTCATTTTTTCAATTATTTCCTTAAATGCCCTTTCCACATCTTCACTTTTTGAGACATCAAATGAAAGGTCATAGGCACTTACACCAAAATTAGAAGCTATTTCTTCTGCAGTCCTCTTTGCCTCCTCAGCAATGATATCGCATATGACAACAGAAGCTCCTTTTTTAGCAAGGGCCTCTGCAATTGCCCTTCCTATACCTCTTGCAGCACCTGTAACAACTGCTACCTGGTCTTTGAATTCCTTTTCCATTGGATTACATTTACCTCCGCATATTTTATTATTTAGCCTTAATTATAAAATAACTGATGAATTTTTGTCACTTAATTAGGGCAAGCAGTAAAATGAATTTTTATTAATCCCGGTACATTTCTAAAAATTATAGTTCTAAAATGACATAATTTTATCGGATATTGTATTTCAAAGTCAATTTTAAGTTATAATAAAAATACTTTTTCAGGAGGTCAAGATGCCCAAGGTATATCTTATTGATGTAACAAACAGGGATGGTGTCCAGACATCAAGGATTCTTCTTCCCAAATTATCAAAAACCATGCTGAATCTCTATCTTGATGAGATGGGAGTTTATCAGAGTGAAATAGGTTTTCCAACGTTGAAGCATGAGGTCAATTATATAAACGCAAATCTCGAACTTGCTGAAATGGGCGTGATAAAAAGGCTTCACCTTGAGGGCTGGTGCAGGGCTGTGCCAGAGGATGTGGAACTAGCCTTCAAGAACTGTCCTGGCCTCAAGCATCTCAATATCTCCATGTCAACATCAGATATAATGATTCAGGGAAAATGGCAGGGTAAGAAGACATGGAAGGACCTTCTTAAATCTGTTCTTGATGCCATAAAGGTTGCTAAAGACAAAGGAGTTCAAACCCTCGGAGTAAACGCCGAGGATGCCTCAAGAACAGAGCTTGATAGACTTATTGAGTTTATCATAGCTGCAAAAGAGGCAGGAGCTGACAGGTTTAGATACTGTGATACCCTTGGTGCTGATGACCCGATTACCATCTATGAAAGGATAAAAGCCCTTGCCCTTGCTACAAAGTTTCCAATCGAGATGCACTGCCATAATGACCTTGGAATGGCAGAGGCTGTCTCTGTTGCAGGAGCTCAGGGAGCAGTGGAGGCTGGCGTGGATGCCTATATAAATACAACTGTGAATGGATATGGTGAGAGGGCAGGAAATTGCGATCTTGTATCAACTATCCTTGCCCTTAAGTTTTCTCATGGAGTGAAGGAAAAGCTTCACCTTGATGAGCATGTAGACCTCAAGATGGCTTGGAAGATTTCAAAATATGCTTCCTATGCATTCAATCTTCCAATTCCTATAAATCAGCCTGGTGTGGGTGCAAATGTCTTTGCACATGAATCAGGTATCCATGCAGATGGTGCTCTTAAAGACAGAAGAAATTATGAGCTCTTCGATCCAGAGGATGTAGGAAGAGGTGAACCAGAACTTCTTGAAACTGGTCGGGTAATAACAACTGGAGAATATGGAGGAATCAAGGGTTTCAGGTATGTCTATAGCAGGCTCGGCATTGAGTTTCATGATGATAATGAGGCAAGGAGGATACTTGAACTTGTCCAGTATGCTAATCTTCATACGCAGAAACCCCTTACAGATGATGAACTCAGGTTCATTGCCAGGTATCCAGAGATAGTAAGGAAGATATTAACAGTTAATCCCTGATCTGCATGGAGCCAGAGAGGTTATACATACTCAAAGCATTAAATATCAAAAATCTATCCATTCTCTCTTCATATGGTAAAAGGGGGCTTAATCCCTGAAACTTTATCATGTGGTTTGAATTATTTATAATCTTACTTCTTATAATATTTAACGGCTTTTTTGCTGCCTCAGAGATTGCGGTTGTTACAGTAAGGCGATCAAGGGTAAAGCAGCTAATTGATGAAGGTAGAAAAAACGCAGAAATCCTCTTTGCCCTGAGGAAAAATCCGGATAGATTCCTTGCGACCATACAGATAGGTGTTACCATGGCAGGTGCCTTTGCCTCTGCCATAGGTGGTGCAGCGGCAGTTGAGATAATAAAACCTGCTATACAACAATTACCTCTTCCTATGGTCTCTTATTATGCTGAGGCTATAGCAATTGCTATTGTTGTAGCCTTCATTACTTATATATCCCTTATATTCGGTGAACTGATTCCAAAGTCCATTGCCCTTGCCAATCCAGAAGGTATTGCCCTATTCGTTGCTCCTTTTATAGAAAAATTTTCAGAGATTACAAGTGCAGGTGTTAAACTTCTTACAAAAAGCACAGAGCTTATCTTGAAACCCTTTGGAAAAAAGGCTTTTACCGAAAGGGGATACATATCAGAAGAAGAGATAAAATTGTTACTTGAAGAAGGGGGAGAGCAGGGCGTCTTTGAACCTGAGGAGAAAAAGCTAATCCACAGTGTCTTCGAATTTACTGATACCTTTGTAAAAGAGGTTATGATACCAGGACCTCAGATGGTTACCATTGGTATAAACATGAGTCCAGAAGAGGTGAAGGCTATTATTGCAGAAGAGAACTTTTCCCGTTATCCTGTCACAGGAAAGGATCTCAATGATATTAGAGGTATACTTTATGCAAAGGATTTCTTTAATGTACTGAGCACATCAGGAACAGTGGATATCCGAAAGATTATAAAACCTCCTTTCTTCGTTCCGGAAACGATGAAGGTGAGCAGGCTCCTTAGAGAAATGCAGAAGAAAAGGATTCACATGGCGATTGTTATAGACGAATATGGAGCTGTGACGGGGCTGGTTACCCTCGAGGATCTCCTTGAGGAGATAGTGGGCGAAATAAGGGATGAGTATGATATCGAAAGTCCAGTGATTGAGCTTGGAGATGGGACACTCCTTATAGATGCCTCAATAAGTATTACGGATCTCAAAGAGGATTATTCCATTGAGCTTCCCGAGTCTCCTGAATACGAGACCCTCGGAGGCTTTATACTCACACACCTTCAAAGGATACCCGAGCAGAATGATGTGGTTGAGCTTGAAGGAATGAGGTTGAAGATAGTTGAGATGGTTGGTCAGAGGATATCAAAGGTTAAACTTGAAAGAAATAAGTTAATGAATAATTAAGGGAGTCTATTTGAAGGAAGAACTCATTGATGAACTTGCAGAACATTCAGGAATACTGCCAGGATATTTTGATATAAAAGGAAATTATCATCCTGTTCCCACTGAGACAAAGGCTGCCATTCTTGAGTCACTGGGTTACGATATAAGTTCTAATGAATCCATTAAAAAGTCAATTGAAAAAAAGCGTTTTTATCCCTGGCTTGATTTTATAGAGCCTGTTCATGCTATAAGTCTTTCTGAGACCTTAAATATTTTTATCTATATTCCTGCTGAAAGAAATGAGGAAAGAAGAATAGGTATTAATCTCACCTTTTACGATCAGGAGGGCAGAAAGATCAAGGATAAAGAAATCCCACTTCTTGTTGAGGAAGAAAGCATCATTAATAACAGGAGATATTTAAAGATAAAATATGAAGAAAAGGAGCTGACACAACAGGGTTATTATAACCTTGAGCTTGATATCATCCATCCAGATGAATCAATTAATAAAATTAAAAAAAAATCAAGGATCATTATTGCACCTGAAAGGTCCTACCTGCCACCTGAACTTGAAAGAGGAAGGTGCTGGGGCCTTTCTGTGAATCTCTACTCCATCCGTTCCTCAGAAAACTGGGGTATTGGAGATTTCGGAGACCTTAAAAGGCTTATTCCCTGGCTTTCTGATCTCGGAGCATCCCTTATTTCTCTTAATCCGCTTCATGCAATACCGAATACCTTACCTTACGGAATAAGTCCCTATGCTCCTCTGAGCAGATTATATAAGAATTACATTTATCTCGATATTTCCCTTATTGATGAAATAAAAGAAGATTATCTTCAGAAACTGAATGAATCACTAAGGAGTGTTAAAGAGAGTGCTCTTATTGAATATGACCGGATAGCCTCTCTAAAACTTCAGGCCTTAAAAAAGGCCTTCAGAGCATTTGTTGATAGAGAGTTTAAAAATAATACGGAACGGGCTGAAAGATTCCGTAATTATATTAATACTGAATCAGAGGATCTAATACTCTTTGCTGCTTATATGGCCCTTTCAGAGCGATTCAGGACCACAGACTGGCAGAGATGGCCAGGAGATTTCCAGGAACCTGAAAGTCCCACAGTAAAGAAATTTATTATAGAAAACAAGGAGGAGATTTTATTTTTCCAGTATATTCAGTGGTTGATAGATGAACAGCATAAGGATCTCTATAGAGAGTGCCGTGAGAGGAGTCTCATTATTGGCCTCGGTCATGATCTTGCCATAGGTGCTATGAAAGAAAGTTTTGATGTCTGGTCAAATAAAGGACTTTTTGCCCTAAAAATGTCACTGGGTGCGCCACCTGATGATTTCAGTCCTGATGGACAGAACTGGGGTTTTCCGCCACTGATTCCGGAGAGACTCAGGATTAAGGGATATGAGCCTTTCATAAAGGCTCTCAGAAAGAATATGCAGCACTGTGGTGCAATCAGAATTGACCATGCCTTCGGTCTTTTCAGACAGTTCTGGATTCCTCAGGGAAGAACTCCGTCAGAAGGTGCCTATGTGAGATTTCCTTTTGATGAGCTTCTTAAGATTATAACTCTTGAGAGTGTAATGAATACTACCATAATAATAGCAGAGGACCTTGGTACAGGACCTGAGAATGCAAGAGAAGAGCTTAAAAAACACAGAATGCTTTCTTACAGACTCTTTTATTTCGAAAGAAAATATCCTGAGCAAAACTTCCTTGAACCCTCGGGATATCCTGAAATGGCTCTTACAGCAGTGACAACCCATGATCTTCCAACAATTTATGGATTCTGGAAGGGAGTGGACATAGAACAGAGAAAAAATCTAAAAAAATATCCTGATGAAAGGTTCTATATTTCTCAGATAGAGGAGAGGATTAAGGACAGAACTCTGATAATTGAGGCCTTAAAGAGGGAAGGAATACTTGACAGCAATTATGAATTACCAGAAGAAATGACAGAGGAACTCTGTCTGGCAATATATAATTATCTTGCAAGGACTCCGTCAAAGATAGTGCTTGTGAGTCTTGATGATATTCTCGGTGCACTCAACCAGCAGAATATGCCTGGCACAATTGATATTTATCCAAACTGGAGACAGAAGACAGTTAAGATGCTTGAGGATATATTGCGTGACGAACGATTCAAATTACTTGCCAGGATGTTTGAAAAGGAAGGAAGAAATATGGTGGAGCTGAGCGGGATCGAACCGCCGACCTCGTGAATGCCATTCACGCGCTCTCCCAGCTGAGCTACAGCCCCAGTAATTTATTTATACCAGCTTTATCGAGATGTTGTCAATAGCAATTGATAAGGTTCTGATATAATTTATTCATGGAGCGTATTCCTGAGCCAGAGCTAATGGATGATCCTGAGCAGGTTCATGCTTATGCAAGTGCAAATTTTTCTGAACCTGACAGCGAGTTCATGAGACTGTTTATTGACCTATTCGGAAGGGATGTAAGGGGGTATGTTCTTGACCTTGGTTGCGGTCCGGGTAATATATCCTTCAGATTTGCGGGTACCTTTCCTGACTGTATTGTCCATGCGATTGATGGCTCAAGGGAAATGATAAAAATGGCCAGAGAATTTCTATCAGAGACTCCTGAACTGAGATCAAGGCTTTTTTTTATTGAGGGGATTTTACCGGACATAAATCCTCCTCTTCGGTTTTATGATGTAATAATCAGTAACAGTCTCCTGCACCATCTTCATGATCCACTTATTTTATGGAATACAGTAAAAAGATTTTCAAGAGAAAGCTCTATTATATTTGTAAGGGATCTTAAGAGACCCTCCTCAGAGGAGGAGGCTATGAGGATTGTAGAAACCTATTCAGGAAATGAGCCTGATATATTAAAGAGAGATTTTTATAATTCTCTACTCGCTTCTTTTACAGTACAGGAGGTAGAAGATCAGCTCCTAAATACAGGTCTTGATTATTTAAAAGTAAAAGAATCAGGTGACAGACATTTAATAATCTACGGGGGGATTAAGCATGGAGACCATTCCAGCGATACTTGGGTCTAAGAGATATGTGTCTGATAATTTTATTGAGATAAAAAATCCTTTCTCAGGTGATGTTATCGCAAGGGTCTCAAAGATTAACAGAGAATTATTCGAAAGAGCACTGGATGAGGCCTTTAGGTCGGAGAGGATAATGGCAGAACTTCCATCCTATAAAAAGGCAGAGATACTTGAGAAGGTCTCTGATATGCTTTTAAAGAATAAAGATGAACTTTCAAAATTAATCACCCTTGAGAATGGTAAACCAATCAGTGAATCAAGAATAGAGGTTGAAAGGGCTGCACTCACATTTAAAATAGCTTCTGAAGAGGCTTCAAGATTAAACGGAGAATTTTTAAGGCTTGACAGGAATCCTCTTTCAGAAAAAAGGTGGGGGATTGTCAGGAGATTTCCCTCAGGAACGGTTCTGGGCATAACACCCTTTAATTTTCCTCTAAATCTTGTTGCCCATAAGATAGCTCCTGCAATTGCATCAGGTAATCCTGTTATTATCAAGCCTTCATCAAAGACACCTCTTACAGCCATAAGGCTCGGAGAGCTTCTGATAGAGGCAGGCATACCAGAGGGTTGTCTAAGTATCCTTCCATGCTCTTCAGAGATTGTGGAAGAATTTATATTTGACAGCAGGATAAAGGTTCTGAGTTTTACAGGTAGTGCCTCAGCTGGCTGGAGATTGAAAAAAATTGCATTCAATAAAAAGGTGCTTCTTGAGCTTGGTGGTAATGCAGGCGTAATGATAGACAGGGATTGTAATCTTGAGTTTGCAATAAGAAGATGTGTAAAAGGTGCTTTTTCCTATTCAGGCCAGATATGTATCTCTGTGCAGAGGATTTATATCCACGAAGATATCTATGATGATTTCGTAAAGGGTTTTGTAGAGGCTGTCTCCTTTCTTAAGATAGGAGATCCTCTTGATGAGACTATTCATATAGGACCGCTTATAGATGAAGAGAATGCAATAAGAATTGAGAACTGGGTCAATGAGGCACTGAGGAACGGTGCTAAACTTCTTACAGGCGGAAGGAGAAAGGGTAATTTTTATGAGCCCACAGTAATAACTGACGTAAGTTCTGACATGAAGATTGTTTGTGAAGAGGTATTCGGTCCTGTTGTTACACTAACAAGGGTAAAGAGTTTTGAGGAGGGCATAAGGGCGATAAATGATTCAGCCTATGGCCTACAGGCAGGTGTATTTACAGAGGATATTCAGAAAGCCTTTTTCGCCTTTGAGCATCTTGAAGTCGGCGGGGTCATTATCAATGATGTTCCTTTATACAGGGTTGATCATATGCCCTATGGTGGAGTGAAGATGTCAGGATTCGGCAGGGAGGGTGTAAGATATGCAATTGAGGAGATGACAGAATTGAGACTGATGGTTATAAATCTTAAAAAAAATTAAAGGGAGGCATAGCCTCCCCTTAAAAAACTCTTACTGTGTCTTTTTTGGTGCTGGAGCTGGTGCTGGTTGCGGAGCTAACTTTTCAGCAAGTCTCCTCTCATCCATACTATCAAAGATCTTTACATCCTTCGGAGCTTTCTCTACCTTTGAAGGATGGCAGACAGCACAGAAGGTCTCCATCTCTTTGCCAGCCTTTGTATCAACCCTGAGATATTTATAATTGGGATTTGATGGATGGGGATCATGACATCCGGAACATTCAAGTTTACCATCTCTTAAAAGCCCCTGGGGAACTGTGGCAACCTTTGGATTTGGTGTAACACTGAAAGGATGGCTCATTGCACCTGATATAGGAGCAATGCCAGCACCACCTCTCTCAGGTGTCTCATGGCATCCAAGACAAAGTGCAGTTACCCCTGTGTAGGGTGTCTTTGTCTGAGGATTTAGTGCTTTTTTGTTGGGTTCAACAGCGAAAATAATGTCTCCCTTTGCCGTGTGAATAGCGTGGCAACCTGTGCAGTTAAGAAGCTCATGCTTTCCTGCGCCATGGACAATGACAGGAATTAAAAGAACCAGAAATAGAGGTACCAAAATCTTCATAAAACTCCTCCTCAAGTTCATAAATTATTAAACAGGAAAGGTCCTGAATTTTCCTCAGAAAAAAATAAGTTTAGATAATCATAATACAGGGATTTTAAAGATGTCAATCATGTATGATTTTGCTCATAGAAGGAGTTGCAGGCTTCTTAATAAACTAAATTATGAAACCTTCTGTTCCAGAAAGAGGTCTTGTTGTTGCTGTCGAAAGAGACATGGCAAAAGTTATGCTAGTAAGTGGAGAGGCCTGTAGGGGTTGCAATCAGGCAAGGATTGGACTCTGCCGTGCAGCTGACCTATCAATAATTGTGGCAGTAAAGAATACACTTGGTGCTCGTATTGGAGAGACAGTCACCATCGGCATTGATGAGGGTATAAGAATAAGAGGTTATTTATTTGCTTTTATTATTCCACTGCTGTCACTGTTCTTAGGTACGATTATAGGAGTATTTTATAATAATATCTTTCCTATAAAGAGTCTGGATGTTATTTCAGGGTTTTTGGGTCTCTTTGCAGGTTCTCTTTTCTCTTTGAGATCGTTAAAAAGACTCGATTCCAAATCATATCTTGTTATAAGGTCAATCCTTTCTGCCCAAGACATAAATCTTGACAGTAAAGGAATACATTGAGAGTTTTCCATCTGTGATGCCAGATTAATGACATTTGTTAATTTATAACATACCTTTATCTTTAAATCCTCAGTTGAAATCCCTTTTAATTTCTGATAACCTTTAAAAAAGGAGGAAATTGGTGAAGGAACGGGTTCTTGATTTAGTGGTTGAGATCATTTTTGGAAACCTATCTCATCAGTATCGAAAGATACTCTCAAAGGAGTTTCAGATAAAAAGATTTAAAAAAGGTGATGTAATTTTCTACCAGTCAGATCAGAGCACAGACCTTTATATTGTTCTTGATGGCTCTGTTAAGGCTTCACTTCTTAATGAAGAGGGAGATGAGCTTACCCTTGCTGAGTTCAAAAAAGGTGATTTTTTTGGTGAGATGAGTCTCATAGATGGAAAACCACGCTCTGCCACGGTTACTGCCCTTGAGGATTCTGAGCTTGCAATTCTTACAAGGGAGAGATTTATAGATGTCCTCAAAAAGGAACCTTCCATAGCACTTGAGCTTTTAAGCACCCTTGTGGAAAGACTCAGGACTGCCAATGGCGTAATAGAATCACTTGCCTTTCTTGATGTGGAAGACAGGCTCGTTAAACTTTTCTCTGCAATGTTAAAGGAGTGCGGTGAAAGGGTAACCCCAGGTTTTTATAAAGTTAAAAAATACACTCACAGGGAACTTGCCTCAAAGATAGGTGCATCAAGGGAGGCTGTCACAAAGGCACTGAAGGCTCTTAGTTTCAGAGGACTTTTAAAGGAAATGAAAGATGGATATCTTTTGAGCCATAAGATTTTTTCAGATAATGCCGAATATAGAATGAGATGAGAGTAGGTATTTTCTTTAAATTTCTATTCATAATAGGGATAATAATACTTCCCC
This sequence comes from Thermodesulfovibrionales bacterium, assembly GCA_026417875.1. Taxonomy (NCBI): domain Bacteria; kingdom Pseudomonadati; phylum Nitrospirota; class Thermodesulfovibrionia; order Thermodesulfovibrionales; species Thermodesulfovibrionales bacterium. The sequence continues at coordinate 14,252 of JAOACK010000016.1, forward strand.
TTATTATATTTTCATTTTTCCATTACCATGAAATGGTAAAGCATGAATTCAGACACTTTGAGGAGCATGCCCTGATTATTTCAAGGAGGATATCTGAAGAGATGGACAGGGTTGCACAGGGGGCATGGGCTTTACTAAGAGGACTTGCTGTACATCCATCAGTGATCAATCTTAACTCAGAAGGATGTGATAATCTTGCAAAGAAAATTCACAGCTCCCATCCCGAGTATCTTAATATTCTCGGTGCAAGGATGGATGGACAGAATTTCTGTAGTGCTGTTCATGATCCTTTATTCAGAAGACTCAATTACAATGACAGGGAGTGGTTTCAGGAAGGTAAAAAGGGAAGGCCTCATGCAGGAAATGTGCATATCTCTAAATACTTTAAGAGGCCAGCAGTTATGCTAACAATGCCTGTATTTCATAACAATAAACAGGTTGCTGTGCTTGGTGCAGCCCTTGATCTTGAAAGTCTTTCCTCAAAGCTCAGGGAATCCATAGGTTCCAATTTTGAAGCAGAGATCATAATACTTGACAGAACCGGTGAGGTAATGATCAATACAAAGAATCCGGGAAAGACCATAGGGATAGACCTCACGAAAAAGGAAGGAACCCTGATTACAAAGGGAGTTGATGGTGTAGAGAGGATTTATACTTTCACCACATCTTCTAATGGCTGGAGGATAATAACAGGTATACCTGTAGCCAGAATTGAAGCACATATAAATAAGATGAAAAGGGATTATTTTGGTGCAATGTTCATCCTTTCAGGAATTGGACTACTAATAGCACTAATGTTTTCCCTGAGACTGAAAAAGGACCTCAAACTCCTTCTTAATGGTATAAACCTCATAGAACAGGGAGATTATTCAACAAGAATTCATCTACAGGGTAAAGATGAGATGGCAAGGCTTGCAGGTGCCTTTAACAACCTTTCTGAGAGACTTGATGCAGTTCACAGTGCCCTTAGGGAAAGGGAAGAATTTTATCGAACCCTGATAGAAAACTCCTCTGATATAATCCTGATTGCACAGAAGGATGGAAGGTTGGTATATGCAAGTCCCTCTGTAAAGAATCTTGGCTATAAGCCTGAGAATATTAACGGAAGGTCATTATTTGAATTTCTTGACCCATTTTATATACCCGAGGTAAAAGGAAAGATTGACCATGCCATCAATACACCTGATGAAATAGTCTCAACAACAATCAGGGCATTTTCTGCTGATGGTTCTTTAAGGATACTTAGTGCAAAGGGAAGGTATCTCAAATCCAGGGATTACCTTATTATTAATTGCATGGACATAACAGAGGAGACAAAAAAGGAGGTCCTCCTGAATGATGTGCTTAGTAGCATAAGTGAAGGCTTTTTAATACTTGACAGGGATATGAGGATAGTCTCTGCAAATAAGGCCTATCTGGAGAGGATGAAAACAGACCTTAGCAGAATAAAAGGAAGATTCTGCTGGGAGGTCTCTCACAGAACAAAGGAGCCCTGTTACTTTCTTGGAGAGGTCTGCCCTGTAAAGGAGACCCTGAGAACAGGTGAGCCAGCAATAGCAGAGCATGTGCATTATACTGATAAAGGAGAGACAATCCATGTTGAGATAAGGTCTTATCCAATCAAGGATATTTCAGGGAATGTTACTAATGTTATAGAGGTAATCAATGACCTAACAGAGAAGAAAAGGCTTGAAGCCCAGCTCATACAGGCACAGAAGATGGAGGCAGTTGGTCAGCTTGCAGGTGGGGTTGCCCATGATTTTAACAATATCCTTACAGCAGTGAGTGGTTATGGAAGTCTTCTTGATATGAAGCTTCCAAAGGACAGTCCTCTTAGAGAATATGTTGCCGAGATTATGAAGGCTGTTGAGAGGGGTTCAAATCTTGCAAGGGGTCTTCTTGCCTTCAGCAGGAGACAGCCAGGAAATCCCAGGCCTGTTGACATTAATGATATTGTCAGGATGGTAATGAAACTTCTCAGCAAATTAATAAGAGAGGATATAGAGCTAAGAACAGAGCTATCAGATGAAAATTTAATAGTAATGGCAGATGCAGGACATATTGAGCAGATTCTCATGAATCTTGCCACTAATGCAAGGGATGCCATGCCAGAGGGTGGAGTTCTAACGATAAAAACTGGAAGTGTAGTTATTGATGAAAAATTCAGAGATATCCATGGATACGGAAAACCAGGTGAGTACTGTCTCATTTCTATCTCTGATACAGGAATTGGCATGGATGAAAATATAAAATCCCATATATTTGAGCCATTCTTCACAACAAAGGAAGAAGGTACCGGTCTCGGTCTTTCAATAGTCTACGGACTTGTTAAACAATATAATGGATATATAAATGTTTACAGCGAGCCAGGTAAGGGTTCAACCTTTAAGATATACCTTCCTATTTACAGGGCGAAGGATAAGTCTGAATTATTCCAGAAACAACAGACCCTCTTTATAAAGGGCCTTGGAGAGACTGTCCTTGTTGTTGATGATGATCCGACAGTGAGAGAATCTTTGAAGAACATTCTTGAGTTTGCTTCCTACAGAGTTATTGAGGCATCCGATGGAACTGAGGCTCTTAGTATATATAAAAACAAAAGAAATGAGATTAACCTCGTGATAACTGACCTCATAATGCCAAAGATGAACGGTAAGGTTCTTTATGATGAGATAAAGGCAATCAATCCATCACAGAAAATAGTGTTCATGAGCGGTCACACAGCAGAAAGTCTTTACAAGCAATACCTGCCTGAAAAAGGGGTGTTACTTTTTAAACCAATCCTTCCCTCAGAGTTTCTAAGAAAGATAAGAGAGGTTCTGGAAGAACAGGTGATAGTCAAATAGATTAATTGAATCTGGTATAATATTGAAATTTAATTTTAAGAACAGGGAGGATTTTTTATGCTCATTATTGCAGAGAACCTTAATACCAGAAACAGGTCCTACATAAATGCCCTGAGGTCAAAAGATAGAAAGGCCATAGCGGATATTGCCGAGAAGATAGCCCAGAAAAAACCTGATTATATAAATATCCAGTGCTCACTTGATGGCACAGGTGATGAGGATAATCTACCACTGGTTACTGAGATAGTTATCAAGGCTACTGGCCTGAAAGTCTGTCTTGATTCACGAAACCTTGAGGCCTTAAAAAAGGCTATAAACTTCTGCAAAGAGCCACCTCTAATAAATTATCTTTCTGCGGATGAGAAAAATCCAGAGGAATTTTTCAGTCTGGTTAAAAGATCAGGTGCAGGTCTGATCCTGAGGGCACTAAGGGGTTCTGTTCCAACAACCCTTGAGGCAAAACTCATGATACTTGAAGATCTTATTGAAAAGGCAAATCTCGCAGATATACCTAATGAAAGGCTTTATGCTGACCCATCGGTAGTACATATAGGAGGTGGTGCAGGTCAGGACCATGTGGTGAATGTAAGGGACTGCCTTATAGTTCTTAATGAGATGGTAGAACCACCGGTAAATACCATTGCCTGGATAGGAAATATCTCAACTGCATCACCAAAAAATATAAGATCAAGACTCAATTCAGCCTTTCTCCTCTACCTTTCCGGTGCAGGACTTGATTCAGCTATTGTGGATATCTTTGATGAAGAGGTTATTAAGGCCATCTATTTAATCAAGGCATTCAGGGATGAGATAGTCTTTTCACCTGCACAGTTTGGAGTTGAGTAATGAGAGTTCCACTTATTGCAGCCAACTGGAAGATGAATAAGACAACTCAGGAGACCAGAGACTTTATAATTCAATTTACTCCAATGGTAGCTGGAATTGAAGGAGTTGAGATAGTTATAGCTCCACCATTTACATCACTTGCTGTAGCAGCAAAATTTCTGAAAGGCTCGGGTATAAAGCTTGGTGCCCAGAATATCTTTTATGAAAAGTCAGGTGCCTATACAGGAGAGATATCTCCATTGATGATAAAAGATTGTGGTTGTGAGTATGTAATAATTGGGCATTCTGAAAGGAGACAGTATTTTCAGGAAACAGATGTAATTATAAATAAAAAGCTCAGGGCTGCACAGGAGGCTGGTCTTTCTGTTATACTATGTATTGGCGAGACAATTACTGAGAGAGAGCAGGGTAAGACTTTTAATGTTATCAAAACTCAGCTCATAGAAGGCCTTAAGGATGCAAAACCAGAATCTCTTGTTATTGCCTATGAGCCTGTATGGGCAATCGGAACAGGAAGGACAGCAAGTGTAGAGCAGATAAGAGAGGCCCACGGATTTATAAGAACAGTGCTTAGAGATATATTTAAAGAAGAGGCTGAGCATATTAGGATTCAGTATGGCGGTAGCGTGAATCCTGAGAATGCTTTTAAGATATTGAATATTGATAATGTTGATGGAGCCCTTGTGGGTGGAGCGAGTCTCAAGCCCGATAGTTTTACAAGTATAATATTAGCAAAAGGAGTAAGGAGATGATAACACTTTTAACAATTATTCACATACTTGCCTGTATTTTTTTAATATTTATAGTGCTTATACAGAGCTCAAAGGGTGCAGAGGTCGGAGCAGCCTTTGGTGGTTCAAGCCAGACTATCTTTGGGTCAAGAGGAGCTGCAACCTTTCTTAGTAAGGTTACTGCTGTAATTGCAACACTTTTTATGATTACATCCCTTGTGCTATCAATTGCAGCATCGAAGGGAACGAGTGTTGTTAAAGAGACTACAAAGCCACCGGCCCAGACACTTCCTCAGGAGCCATTGAAGGTCCCTCCCACAGTACCGCCTCCTGATAAGAAATAGATATTTGAGTAGATTAGGACAGCATTTTCTTTTTGATCCTTCTATCCTTAAAAGGATAGTTGATGTTTCAGGAGTAAAAAAGGAAGATACGGTAGTTGAGATCGGTCCTGGTCACGGTAGACTAACCAGGTTGCTTTCTGAAATAGCGGCTAGGGTTATCGCTATCGAGCTCGATCACCTGCTAATAAAAAAACTCAAGGATGAGCTTAAGGATTATTCTAATATTGAACTTGTTGAAGGCGATGCCCTTAAATACCCTTACTTTAACCTCGGACCTTTTAAGGTTGTTTCAAATATCCCTTACTATATTACTACACCCCTGATTTTCAGACTCCTGGAAGCTGATAATCTTCTATCCATGACACTTACAGTTCAGAAGGAGGTTGCTATGAGGATAGTAGCCGTTCCAGGTACAAAGGATTATGGTGTTCTTTCGCTCATGGTTCAGTATAGAGCTATTCCCGAGATAAAATTTTTCATTCCCAGAGGTGCCTTCAGACCTGTACCAAAGGTTGATTCAGCAGTGATTCATATAAAGATGCGGGACAGCCTTCTTAAGCCCGGATATGAAGATTTATTTAAAAAGATTGTTAAGACTGCCTTTTCAAAGAGAAGGAAGACGATATTAAATTCATTAAAAGGGGTTTTTAAGGATTTTAATATTGAGTCAATCCTTGAGTCCTGCGGTATAGATCCCGGAAGAAGGCCTGAAACACTGAGGCTAGAGGAGTTTATAAAAATTGCAGAAAGGATAAGATTCTTTGAAAGAAATAATAAATAGATTTATGATATCCTCTTTCAGGAGGTTGCTGTGAGAGTCCGGACAGTTATATAGACCTATCATGATTATATAGGGCTTGGAGATGAAAAGAGATAGAAATTATTGAAGGAGTGCTTTTAATGGTACCAGCTCCAGAGACATCAATTTATAGCTTCAGATATCCATTTCTTACTGAAAAAGATAGTGGATGAAAAAGGAATTGGTTATGTCTTTGGGGCTCCTATTGATGTGATTATCAGCAATGATAATGTAGTTAGCCTGAGATTATTTATATATCAAAAGATAGAAAGGCTTATAAAGAAGAAAGGTATATTTGGAGTTCCTGATATGATAATTGAGATTTTATCTCTATCTTCTCATTACAGGGATACTTATGAAAAAAAGGCTATTTATGAAAGGGCAGGTGTAAGAGAACACTGGCTTGTAGATCCCTGTATGAAGACTATTGAAATCCGGTACTGAAAAGGGGTAGATACGAACTTTTCTCAGAAGGAAGTTTAGAAGATGAGAGGTTTATTATAAGGTCTTCTGTTATTGAGGATATTCTTTTAGATTTAAAAGATGTTTTTAAAGAAGACCTCAGCCAATTTTAAGTAAAGTAAGACCTGTTGCGGGATCAAATTCCCTCTCTGCCCTTATTCCCTCTATCTCAATGATAATTGCCTCAAGCACTAGAAATACCTCTCCTGCTTCTCTTAGACATCCAACAGATACATTATCACCTCTACCGAAGGCTCCATGAAGGTGTATCTTTGGCTCCTCTGCCTGCCAGAAGATTGAGCCAATTGCAATAACTTCATTATTGTCCCTTATATCCTTCCATATGGGTTTTGGCGGAAGTTCATCCCGTTCAGGTCCTACAACTATCCTTCCTTTTCTTACCCCTCCAAGGAGATAAAAGACTCCTGCTCTTATATTTTCTTTTTTTGCAAGTTCCTGAAGATTTTTTAATATCTCTTCTCTGTCTTCAAATCTTGCAACAAATATCCTGCCTGCTCTTCCCTGAGTGTATTTCATGGCCTCCAGTACTCCTCAAATCTTTTATTTTTTGTTATCCATACTACATAGGGTGACTTAACCACATCTCCTTTCTCGTCAAATTTGATATCACCAAGTGCTCCTTTGAATTCAAGCTCATGGAGTTTCTGTGAAATCATTTTGCCATCTGTTGTTCCAGCCTCTCTGATTGCTGTAAGAAGGACATTCGTGGCATCATAGGCATAGATAGAATAAGGTCCTGGCTCTCCGAATCTTTCACGGTATTTTTTCAGGAATTCCTTTGCTGTAGGTAATTTTTCCGGGTCCTGTCCGAATGTTAAGTAAGTGCCCTCAGCAGCAGGTCCTGCAATTTCTATGAATTTTGGATCAATGGTGCCATCGCCGCTCATGAAAATTGCCTTTATTCCGATCTCCCTTGCCTGTTTTATAATAAGACCTGCTTCAGGATAGATGCCTCCAAAGTAGATAATGTCTGGTTTCTTCTCTTTTATTGCTGTTAGAACTGGTTTAAAGTCCTGTTCACCCTTTGTTATACCACCGTAATATACAATCTGAGCGTATCCTTCAAGAACTTTCTTTACCTCGTCAGCAAGCCCCTGACCGTAGGTGGTTCTGTCATGGATTATAGCTATTTTTTTGAGACCTAGTTTTCTTTTAATGAACTCAGCAGCAACCATTCCCTGCTGGTCATCCCGTCCACATATCCTGAATACATTTTTATACCCCCTTTCTGTTAGCTGGGGATTAGTGGATGCTGGAGTTATCATTGGAATATCTGCCCTGTGGTATATATCAGAAGCCGGTATGGAGCAGCTTGAATTAAAATGCCCTATAACCGCAACAACTCCTTGAGTTACAAATTTATTTGCCACTGATACTGCCTGTTTTGGATCAGACTGGTCATCTCCGACAAGTAAATTTATTTTTTTGCCGAGCACACCTCCTTTGGCATTCCATTCTTCCACAGCAAGGGTTACAGCATTTCTGAAGTCAGCACCCATTTTTGCCTCAGGTCCTGACATTGGTCCTGCTATTGCTACTGTTATGGTATCCTGTTTTTTACAGGCAATGAATAAAATTAATATTAATGCAAATAGAGTTGATAATTTACAAAGGGTGGACAGGGTAATCCTTTTCATATAAGCCTCCTTAAAAGATTTCTTCAAGTTAGATTTCAAGACCGATAACATTTCAATGAATAGTATCTTTCTGAATCCCTTTTTCAATCAGATTAAAATTGCCATCCCTGTTTTCATAGACCTCTATGGATTTTTCATCGGGATCAACAATCCAGTATTCCCTTACATTATGTTTTGCATAGGTTTTCACTTTGTGTACTTCATAATAGGCAGAGGAAGGCGAGAGTATTTCAATAATAAGATCAGGAGTACCCTCTATCTTTTTTTCTCCTTTAATATGAAGTCTGTCTTTTGATATAAAGATAATATCTGACTGATAAACCTCTATCTCTTCAAGATAGACATCAAGGGGTGCATGCAAGACCTCGCCGATTTTTTGATTTTTTTTTGCGTGTTCATAAATTATATACTCAAGTATTTTTAATATCCTCTGATAATATGGCATAGGTGATGGGCTGATGACAAGCTCTCCTTTTATGAGCTGATAGGGTGCTCCTTCAGGAAGTTTTTCATAATCCCTGTAAGTATAAATTCCTTTTTCAGCTGTGAGTGGCACTTCTGAACTCCTCTATTGCTTTTAAAAAGGCCCTTACATTTATTTCTGGATTTTCGTCTATTATACCAGAGGACACAGCTACTGCATCAGCACCATTTTTCATAACAGAGATTACATTTTCTGCCTTTATACCGCCAATAGCTACTACTGGAATTTTAACATATCTCTTGATCTCTTTTATAGATTCTGGACCCTTAGGAGTTCCAGCATCTTTAGTCAGAGTGGGAAATATAGGACCATATCCTATATAGCTGGCACCAGCCTCAGTTGCAGCAATGGCTTCGGTGAGACTGTGGGTTGAGATACCTATTATCCTTCCTGCGAATATCTTCTTTGCTATATAAATGGGTATATCGTCCTGACCGAGATGCACACCATCAGCATTTACAGCAAGAGCAAGATCAATAAAGTCATTCACAATCAATAGGGCATTGTATCTCCTGGTTAGTTCCCTTATGAGAAGGCAATCTCTATACTGAATCCTCTTTGAGGTCTCCTTACCTCTGTACTGAATCCACCTTATCCCTTCCTCAAGAAGTATCTCGACTCTTTTTATTAAATCCTTTAGTACTTCAGAAGAAGGGCATATTACCTGAATTGGTGGTTCAGGTACAATCAGCTCAGACAGGCTGGGTAACCTCCTTTAAAGTGGTTGAACTGTTCATTTCCTCAAGAAAGGAGGTACTATATCTGCCTTCTAAAAACTGAGGATGGTTCAGGAGTTTCTTGTGGAGGGGAAGGGTTGTCTTTACTCCCTCTATCATGAATTCATCAATCGCCCTTGCCATCCTCTTTATTGCCTCCTGTCTGTCCTTACCGTAAACAATGAGCTTGGCAATCATGGAATCATAATAGGGTGGCACTGTGTATCCGGGATATATGGCTGTATCGACCCTTACACCGGGTCCGCCCGGAAGGGAAAGAAAGGTTATCTTACCAGGAGAAGGGACAAATCTTTCAGGGTCTTCTGCATTTATCCGGCACTCTATAGCCCAGCCATTGAATTTTATATCAGGCTGTCTATAACCGAGCTCGTAACCTGCAGCAATCTTTATCTGCTCTTTTACAATATCTATTCCTGTTATAAGCTCGGTTATAGGATGCTCAACCTGTATCCTTGTGTTTATCTCTATGAAATAGATATTCCCTTCTTCATCCACGATAAACTCAAAGGTTCCGGCATTCCTATATTTTATTGCCCTTGCTGCCTTTACAGCGAGTTCACCGATTTTCTTTCTCTGTTTTTCTGTGAGAAAAGGTGAAGGTGCTTCCTCAAGGAGTTTCTGGTGTCTTCTCTGAATTGAGCATTCCCTCTCTCCAAGATGTACAATATTTCCTTTAGAATCAGCCAGAATCTGCACCTCTATATGCCTTATACTTGATATATATTTTTCAATATAAAGTTCACCATTTCCAAAGGCTGCGAAGGCCTCTCTCTGAGCCATGTGAAAAGCCTGTTCGAATTCTGATTCCTCTCTCACGATTCTCATTCCCTTTCCGCCGCCACCAGCAGAAGCTTTGAGCATTACAGGAAAGCCAATCTTCTTTACAACCCTTTCTGCCACATCCTCTGAATTAACAGGACCATCACTTCCTGGAACAACAGGAATGCCTCTTCTCTTAAGAATTGTCCTTGCCTTTGCCTTGTCTCCTCCAATCTTTATATTTTCCGGTGTAGGTCCTATAAATGTTATTCCAGAGGTGATACAGGCTTCAGCAAAATGGGGATTTTCAGAAAGGAATCCATAGCCGGGATGGATTGCTTCAGCATCGGTAATCTCCGCTGCACTCAGGATTGCAGGGATGTTGAGATAACTCTGCTGTGGGTTTGCAGGTCCTATGCATACTGCCTCATCAGCAAGTTTTACATGGAGAGACTCCCTGTCCGCCTCTGAATAGACAGCTACAGTTCTGATTCCAAGTTCCTTGCATGCCCTGATGATTCTAAGGGCAATCTCCCCTCTATTTGCTATGAGAATCTTTTTAAATAATTTCATACAGGCTCTATCAGAAAGAGGGGTTCTCCATACTCAACAGGCTGACCGTTTTCAACAAGTATTCTCATTACCACACCATCTACCTCGCTCTCAATCTCATTCATTAATTTCATGGCTTCTATTATACACAGAATTTGCCCTTTCTTGACCCTTGTTCCTACCTCAACAAAAGGAGGTGCATCTGGTGATGGGGAACGATAAAAAGTTCCAACTATTGGTGAAGTTACTGTTATTAGCCTGCGGGTTTCTTCTTCAGCAGCTACAGGTAAAGGCTGTTTCTCTATCTCCACAGGCTTCTGAGCATGCTGAATCTCAAAAGGTCCTATAAATCTTTCACGCCTTACCTTTACTTTTATTCCCTCTTTTTCAATCACAAGTTCAGTAATATCTGTTTCTTTTAGTAAATTTAATATGTCCTTTAATTCTTCAAGATTCATTATTTTACCCTCTCTACATATTCTCCGGTTCTAGTATCAACCTTTATTATATCTCCTTCAACAATGTGGAAAGGCACCTTTATAATTGCACCGGTTTCAAGTCTTGCCGGTTTTGAGCCGGCTGATGCGGTGTCTCCTTTGAATGGAGGTTCTGTTTCAATAACCTTGAGCTCTACAAACATAGGAGGTTCTACTGTCAGGGGTTGCTCTCTATAGTAAAGCACACGGACATTCATATTTTCCTTTATAAACTTCCTTGCCTCGCCAAGAGCCTCTTCACTTATTGTTACCTGCTCATAGGTCTCTGTATCCATGAAGACATATTCATTTCCTTGGCTGTAAAGATACTGCATCTCCTTTTCTTCAAGCTTAGGCAGCGGTATTTTGTCACCCGCATTAAATGTCTCATCAATAACCCTGCCGGTTTTAAGGGACTTTATCTTTACCCTCATTATAGGTGCACGCTGCTGCATCTTTACATGCTGAGATTCGATAACCTCATAGGGTTCTCCCTTGAACTCAATCTTCATCCCTCTTCTTAATTCACTTGCAGCAATCACAGAAACCTCCTTTAAAACTTAATTCATAATGAATACTTAAATTCTATTAAAAAATCAGACAATATATACTTGGTTTTAACGGATTACCTTAGTGTTATAGTTTACACTATAAAATGGTTTGCTAGCAAGTTAAACGAGCGCCAGTATTATCTCCCTTTCTATCTCATCAACCCTTTCTATCCTTACAGTGACCTCATCTCCTATCCTGAATAACTTCTTTTTTTTCCTTCCGATCAGAGTGAGTGTTTCTTGATCATATATATAAAAATCATCTGTCATATAGGAGACATGAAGAAATCCTTCCACATAAAAATCCTTTAATCTAACCTTCATTCCGTATGGTGTCAGAGATATGATGTTTCCTCTGAACTCTTCTCCTATCTTTTCCTTCATAAACCAGACCCTCATGGCATCTATTACAGTCCTTTCTGCTTCATCAGCAAGCCTTTCCATTCTTGATGAATGAAAGGCTATAGAGGGCAGTATCTCCTCAAGGTCTTTTATTTTTTTGTCTGTCAGTCTGTTGGTGAGGACATCCCTTAATATTCTGTGAACAACAAGGTCAGGATATCTTCTTATGGGCGAGGTAAAGTGAGTGTAGCATCTTGAGGCAAGGCCAAAGTGTCCTGCATTTTCTGGAGAATACCTTGCCTGTTTAAGGCTCCTGAGAAGGATGTAATTTACAAGTTCTTCATGTGGAGAGCCCTTCATCTCTTTTATAAGGGATGAGAGTTGTGAAGTTTTTATAAGTTTTCTGCCGGTGAGGTTTTTTAAAATCTTAGCGAGTTCCTGCATTTTCAGGGGATCGGGTTTTTCATGAATCCTGTAAATAGATGGTACGCACAGTGACTCAAGATACTCTGCAACTGCCTCATTTGCTGCGATCATGAACTCCTCTATAATCATGTGTGCAAAGGTTCTCTCTGCCTTTATAATATTTTCAGGTCTGCCCTGGATATCAAGAATCACCTCTGGCTCTGGAAGGTCAAAGTCAAGACTCCCCCTTTCAATACGTTTTTCCCTTAAAATCCTTGCAAGTTCTTCCATGACCTCAAGATGAGGAAGCAGGAAGGTGTACTTTGTCCGCTCTGATGGTTCTTTATCAATAAGAATTTTTTTGACAGATGTATATGTGAGTCGTGAGCTGCTCTTGATTACACTGGGATAGAAATTTACATTCAACCTTTCTCCATTTTTACTGAAGAGAATCTCAACCGTAAATGCAGCACGCTCAACTCCGGGCTTGAGACTGCAGAGGTCTTCTGATAGCTCCCTAGGAAGCATGGGTATTGCTCTGTCGGGGAAATAGACGCTCGTTGCCCTTTTTCTTGCTTCTCTGTCAAGATTGCTGTTCCAGGGCACAAAATATCCCACATCAGCTATATGAACATAGAGCAAATAATTTTCACCCAGTTTTCTTATTGATATAGCGTCGTCAAAGTCTTTAGCATTTTCTCCATCAATTGTTACAGTTATTAGATTTGTGAGGTCCTTTCTATCCTTTCTATGAATATCCTTTTTTCTAACTTCACGTGCTTCTGAATTAACTTCAGGAGGAAATTTGTTCTGGAGATTGAATTCTTCTATAATTGATTCAATCTCTGCAATCGGGGTATCAGGTTTCTTCAATACCTTTATTACCTTTCCTACCGGTGCTCTAGAATCGCTGGGATACTCAACTATCTCGGCTATCACATGGTCATTGTTCTTTGCTCCACCCCTTGCATTTGGTGGGATGTAAATGTCAAAGGAAAGAGTTCTGTTTTTTGGTCTTACAAAAGAACCATATCTTCCATATTCAAAGATGCCAGAGATCCTCTTATGAACCCTTTCGAGAATCTTTATTATCCTTCCTGCCCTTCTTTCCGGTTCTTCAATCCTAGCAATTACCCTGTCACTGTCCATTGCACCACCTGTGGCTCTTGCGGGTATAAATATATCTCTTTCACCAGGTTTTTCAGGTATGACAAAACCATATCCATCTCCGTGAGCTTCAAAGTATCCTGTAACAAGGTTCATCTCATCAGGGGGTCCGTAATGACCTTTCCTTGTTCTTACAAGTTCACCCTTATTGACCATTTCATTGAGAAGTCTTTTTATGGTTTTTGAATTTTTCCTTTGAATTTTCAGTAGGGAGAGTATCTCTTCAAAACTGAGGGGCTTTATCCTCTTTTTAAAAAGAGAGCGTATCTCCTGAGGAGTTATTGATTCATACTCTGGCATTTTCTAGAACCCTGAGAAGTTCCTCTTTATCAACCTCAGATATAATTACCCTGCCAATCTTTTCTGGAAGAACCATTCTTATCTTTCCTGCCTTTGCCTTTTTGTCAATTAACATTGCATTGAAAATACTGTTTCCGTTAATGTCATCTGGGATAGATGGCTTGAGACCGTAAAGCATTAGGATGTCTTTTATTTTTTTCACTGTAGAATCATCTGTGAGCCCTTTTTTTGATGCAAGAAAGGATTCTCCATACATACCCATTGCAATTGCCTCTCCGTGTAGAAACCTTGTATATCCTGTTACTGTCTCTATGGCATGGCCGATGGTGTGGCCAAAATTAAGCACTGCACGCAGTCCTTCTTCCCTCTCGTCCCTCGAGACTATTTCTGCCTTTATCTCACAGGAACGGGCTATGATTTTTTTTAGGCTTTCAGGTTCAAGATCTGATATTTCCCTGTTTCTTTCATTTAAAAAGGTGAAGAGGCCTTCATCCCATATAATCCCATATTTAATCACCTCAGCCATTCCAGCCCTGAATTCCCTCTTGGGAAGGGTTTTTAAAAAATCAGTATCAATTATTACTAGAACGGGTTGATAAAATGTGCCTATCATATTTTTTCCAAGCGGATGATTGACAGCGGTTTTTCCTCCTACAGAGCTATCGACCTGTGCAAGGAGCGTGGTTGGAAGCTGTATATAATCAATGCCTCGCATATATGTTGAGGCAACAAATCCTGTGAGGTCTCCTACAACTCCTCCACCAAAGGCTATAAGGCATGAGGACCTGTCAAATCTCTTTTCTAGGAGTTTAGTGTGAAGGTAATAGAACCAGAGAAGATCCTTATATTCCTCACCATCAGGGATAATTATTGAAATAGCATTAAGCTCCCCTCTTAATCTTTCAATTAAATCTTTGTAAATTCCAGCAAGTGTATCATTTGTTATGATAGCTGTAAAGGTATATTTTTTTGAATGTATGAAATCTACCAGTTTTTCAATTATGCCTTTACCTATAAGGATATCGTAACTTCTTTCTCCAAGGGAAACCCTTACCGCGTTCATATTTATCAATTATACTCCTGCTTTATTTTTTCAAGGATTTCCTGGGCAACTTCCTGTGGGGTCTTTTTATCCGTATCAATGAGTATATCAGCCCTTTCATAATAGGGTCTCCTGAAATCAAGTAGCTCTTTTATTCTCTGAAGAGGGTTTTCTACATGAAGAAGAGGTCTCGATGTATCATTTTTTGTTCTTTCATAGATTGTATCAGGAGATGCCATTAGGCATATTATTATGCCTTTTTTTCTGAGATTCTCCATGTTTTCCTCTCTGAGGACTGCTCCACCACCTGTAGATATTACAGCTTTCTCCATTTGCGAAAGTCTCTTTATGACATCTGATTCCAAATCCCTGAAATAAGGTTCACCAAATTTTTTAAATATCTCTGTTATGGCCATCTGCTGCTCTCTCTCTATTACAGAATCTGCATCAATAAAGGTGTAACCAAGAAGCTTTGCAAGGATCTTTCCAACCTCTGTTTTTCCAGTTCCCATAAATCCTGTTAGAACTATGTTCTTCATCTTCTTTCAAGCCTTTTCAGGTAGAGATCATAATTGGACCTTGTTTCTTCAATACTGTCTCCTCCGAACTTTTCAAGAAAGGCATCGGCTATTACAAGACAGAGCATTGCCTCTGCTATGACCGAGGCAGCTGGTACCGCACAGACATCGGATCTTTCATACATTGCCTCAACTGTTTCATGGGTTAATATATCCACTGACTTTAAAGGTTTTCTAAGGGTCGGGATGGGTTTCATGGTGAGCCTTGCAATGACAGGCATTCCATTTGATATGCCACCCTCAATTCCACCAGCAAAATTAGATTTTCTGTAATATCCTTTTGCATTTTCATAGAATATCTCATCCATGACCTCTGAGCCCTTTGCTGTACCAGTAAGTATCCCTGCACCTATTTCTACAGCCTTTATTGCCTGAATAGAAGAGAGGGCGAAAACAAGTCTTGCATTTAATCTCCTGTCCCACTGAATATGGCTTCCAAGACCTGGTGGAACATTGACCGCAAAGACCTCAAAAATACCTCCCAGGGTATTTCCCTCCTCAGAAGCCTGGTCAATTAATCTCATTATCTCCTCTGTGGCTTTTTCATCAGGACACCTTACCTCTGAAAGGTCTGCCTTTCTGGACAATTCTATTAATTTCTCTTTATCATGCCAGAAATCCTTTACTGCATGGAGCCCGAGACCCTTACCCCCGATTGAGAGAACATAGCTTCCAATGATAACATTGAACTCTTCAAGAAACCTACGTGCTATGGCACCAAGAGCTACCCTCATGGCAGTTTCTCTCGCAGAGGAGCGTTCCAGTACATTTCTTATATCGTCCTGACCGTATTTCAAAATTCCTGCAAGATCTGCATGCCCGGGTCTTGGTTTGGTTATTTTTTTAACCTCGCTTTTTACTTCTCCAACAGTCATTATCTCCTGCCAGTTTTTCCAGTCTTTGTTTTCAATAAAAATACTTACAGGTGAGCCTGTGGTCTTTCCGTGCCTCACTCCTGATAGGATTTCAGCATGGTCTGATTCTATCTTCATCCGTCCACCCCTGCCATAACCTGACTGTCTTCTCTGGAGCTGTCTGTCTATGTATTCAGAGGAAATAGCAAGGCCTGCTGGAATTCCCTCAAGAATTCCGGTAAGACCTCTACCATGAGATTCACCTGCTGTAAGAAAACGGAGCATAGTATTTATTTCTTTTTATTCTTCAGTATTAGCATTATAAAGAGTGCCATTATAAGTGCCAGGCCTGCAAACTTTGCAAGTTTAAGGGCAATTAGTACTAAAATTATTGCAACTATAATAAGCCAGGTAGTCATGTTATTTTTAAATTTAGACTTTTCAATGATTAATTATATCACAAAAGCCTTTTACTTTCTGTTATATTATCTCATGATGCACATAAGGGTTATTTATCCCGGAAGGACAAAAGAGGGTTTTATAAAAGATGGAATAAGCAAATACATCAAGCTTCTTAGGCCTTATGTCAGAATTGAGACAATCGAGCTAAAGTCTGCAGGTGGCTTAAAAGAGCAGATTATAACTCTGGAATCACGAGCGCTTCTTAAAACAGCAAGGCATCCTTTCTGTCTGCTTGACAGGGAGGGAATTGAGTTAACTTCAGAGGAGTTCGCTCAGTTTTTAAAGGATAGACCTGTAATTGATTTTCTCATAGGTGGTGCCTTTGGTGTAAGTGAGGAATTAAAGAGGTCTGCTCCTTTCAAGCTTTCCCTTTCAAGGTTTACCTTTACCCATGAACTTTCAAGACTGATTTTATTTGAGCAGCTTTACAGGGCAATGACAATCATAAAGGGAAGAGAGTATCATTATTAAATTTAACCTCGCAGGTGGAAATTTGTATTTTTCATGTAATGGATGTAAAAGGTAATATGATTTTTTAAAAATAAAGTTTTATCTGTCAGCGAAAGAACAATCTCCTCTCATCTGTGTTAAACAGTCCCTGTCTGTATCAAAAGATTTCTGATTACAGTAATTAGAGATATTAAATGGTGCAGGGCATGGAGTTTGACATTTATTATCAGTGTAAAACTGGTAAGTGCTTCCAGGCATGATTGAAAGTACATCTCCATCTTTCCATTCGGTGCACGTTCCACCATCCCTGCGATAACTATCCCGTCCACCTCCTCTCGCATTCAGAAGCTGTATACCGTTTGTATAACATGGGTCAGGGTTAACTGTTATGTTGAAATTACTGGAAGTGCTTTGAGGAGGACTACAGCTGTCAGTAACCTGGACTGTAAAACTGTATGATCCAGGTGCTGAAAGAACCTGTGTGCCTGTGAGGTTACAAGTGGCAGCTGTATTTCCTGTACAAAAGTTAATGCCTGAAGGTAGGCTTCCTGAACGAGTCCAGGTATAAACCGGTACTCCTCCTATTACATTAATAGAACCTGAATAGGACTGGCAGTTCGTTGCATTGGGCAGAAAAGAACTCCACCCCGTGAAGGGACAACAATTTACTGTTATCGATGTAGCTTTATCAGAATACTGTTGCCCTGGGTATGTGCAACTGTCTATCACCCTTGTTGTAAAGGTATAAGTGCCAGGTACAGTAGGCGTTCCTGAGATTGAGCATCCAGAGAGACTCAGACCAGGTGGAAGACTTCCAGAGACTATGCTACATGTTACAGGACTATATCCTCCTGTGTAAGTAATATTTGCAGTATAATTAGAACATGTTGTAGTAGACTGCAAGGGTGAAGGAGTAGTATTTGACAGGGACTGACAGCCAATGTTTACTACATAC
>JAOACK010000017.1 GCA_026417875.1 Thermodesulfovibrionales bacterium
TTTTAATATATCTCAATAAGTTTACATATTGCTTCAAATTTTCTACCAGTTTAAGCTGACAATTCTTGTCCATAATATGCGTGAAATTCCTCACTTATTATGACAGGCAAGGCAGATATCTCCCTCTGACGGCAGTATTACCAGAAATTTGTTTCTATCACTCGGTCCATTTGTTCTGTGAGGATTATGACAGGTATTACACTCCATCCTCCGGTTTGTTAATGTCAATCTTGCCTGCAGTTGTGAGGGAAGCTGATTGTAGGGCCATATTGATGAATCTGCGCTAGCTGCATCGTCATAATTAAATCCAACAGGATGGTCATTCCTCAGGTCTGTTCCACCTGTACATGTATCTCCTATACAGGCGGCATCACCTATATTAAGAGGTCTTATATTCGGGTCATTAAAGAAGTCGCCAAATTGATTATAATTTCCCGCTCCCATATCTGGAACTGGAGATGGTCTGCTTAAAAGGACATTCATAGCACCGATTCCATCATGGCAGCTAAGGCATAGAAGTGAAAATACACCAGGCTGCGGTGGATTATTTTTAAATGTATATGTGTGACTCGTATAGGGCTGAAAGGTATTTGCAGGCAGTGCTCTATTCCAAAGGAATCTTCCATTTAAGTTACCTGTTGAACCATAAGGAGGATTTGGATTATTTGTATAGGTCTGGTTTGTGTTAGCCCTGTGAGGTGTGTGGCAGAAAATACATGGATTTTCCTCAAAGTAACTAAAGGGTGTGCCACCCCATATAGAAAGGTCATGAAGACCACCTGCTATCTCTGCTGTGGAATTTCGCACAGTGAGTGCGAAAATTAACACAACCCCCAAAAGGCCTGCTAAGATATAAGTCCTTGATTTTAAAAGCATATAAACCTCCTGAATAATGCCTCCTCGTTCAAAATATAATATAGCAATGTTAAAGAATGCAATTCCTGTGCCATAAATTATATCCACTTATTATATACTCATGGCCATCTTTTTTCCTGGTAAAACTGTACATTATGTTCCACATCCCTTCCTCCAACATGGCATCTTAGATAACAGAGGGGTCTTCCTGCTGGTGAATTAATATATGAAGGTATGGGTGAGGATGATACAAAAAGCGGGTCAAAATTTATCAGGTGCTGATTGAGCCTTGAACCATGGCTGTCATGACAGGCAGAACAGGGTATATGATTATAAACAACATGTTCCCTGTGTCTCTGAAAACTCTGATTGTTTATAATCGATTGTCTTTCATGACAGGTATAGCAGAGCTCATAGGCCTCATAAGACTCAGGACCCTCTCTGTTACTGTAACGTGCTTTCAGTATATATTCATAATCTGAACCATGCGGTCCTTTCGGACCAAAAGGATCACTGTTTCCATGACAATCTGTACAGAGTATCTTACTGTTAGGATTAAGCGGTGGTATAAGACTTGGAACTTTTCCATTTTTTCCTCTTGCTTCAACAGGATGATAAGAAGGGTTCATACTATCCATTAATTCTGCAATGTTCTTTCTGTCAGGTGGCAGGTTTAAGCTATCTGAATGGCATAGATAACAGACCTCGTATTCTTCATCTGCCTCTTTCTTTTTAAACTTTTTGGATGAATAGCCTTTAACCTTTTTCCATGGTTTATCAGGAGTCGATTCATGAACCCTGTGGCAGTCCTGGCAGGCAACATGCCTTGGTGCTGAAGGATCTTTTTCAGGCAATTCCTCAAGGGGTTTATGGTACTGAGAGGTTTCAAGTACAGGATGTCTGTATCGTTTCTTAAATACTGAATAAATATCTGTCTTTGCCTTGAGCATCTCTGGCATGTCGCTCCTGATACCACCGTGGCAGGCAAAACAGAGCTGGGTTTTATCAAATCTGAGCATTGGAGAACTCTTTACACCATGACCTTTATGACAGACAGCACATCCTGCAGGATTCTTGATTCTATCTGTGTGTGAGGGTTCAACAGCATATGATGTAATTGTTAGACCTAACAAAAGCACAATTAAAGTTATTTCCCTTAGTACCATCCTCCACCTCACGGGCATGCTCCTGTATCACATCTTACATGGCAAGTGCAGCACAGGCCACTGTAATTATTCCAGGGCCAGTCACCCTGAGAAGGTGATGTGTTTCTTAGGAATTTTGTTATGCCAGGTACAGGGTCATAATGAGGGTCATGGCATGAGGTGCACTGGACTCCATAGTGCCAGTTGTTAGGGTCCCTGCATCCACCAGGAGTTGAACATCCTGGAACATACTGACTCCTTGTTGGCTGAAGATAGGGCGGTCCTGGAGGAGGATTTTTTAATTTCCACGTAACTGTAGGACACTGAGCAGCCTTATCAATGGCAAGGGCAGTATTGTATTCAATTGATACAAGATGATGTCCGCTAAGATTGGTTCCTATTACAGATGAGCCTGTTAAAGGACCGAGACCTATTCCACCACCCATCTGTATAATAACATCATAAATACCGCCAAGATTATGGACAGCACCGAGGGGCACGGTGCCATCATGGCAGCTGAGACAGAGTTTAGAATCTCCATCAGGTGGGTTCAGCGGATAGGTAAGCTGTGTTCCTGTTACACCAGGAGGTACAGATACAGTATAGGTGGCTTTGGAGAGGGTATGGTTCCAGAGAGGAACCTCAATTGCACTGTGAGGTGTATGGCAGAATATGCATATCCTTGTCTCACTAACAGCCTTTATATTTACGCCTGTCTGTGTGGCAGATAGGTTATGTTTGTTACCCGGCCTTGTAAGATTACCCGGGCTCTGGGCTTTAGATGTGAGTGCTAATGTTGAGGTTAAGAGTAATATAAGGGTCAGGGTTAAGATTCTCAATCTTAATGTCGGGCCTCTCATTCACTTTCCTCCCAGAAATTCAAAGGCCTGGATTCTCATATTTATTGTATCGGCAACATAAATGACATCCTGCTCATCAATAAATATACCTGTTGGAAGATAAAATTTTCCATAGTCATGACCCTTCTCTCCGAAAAATAATAGAAGCCTTCCCTCTTGATTAAAGATCTTGACCATATCCATACCAGCATCAACAACATAGATATTGCCCTCTGAATCCGCAGCCACGCCTTTTGGCTTATCAAGCGTGTGATAGGCATTACCCGGCTCACCGAATTTTTTTATAAATCTGCCGTCAGAACCGAATATCTGAATCCTGAAATTGAGAGAATCACTTACATAAAGATAGCCATTTCTATCCACAGAGAGATAACCCGGATAATTGAATTCTCCGTCTCCTTCTCCCCTGCCACCTATCTCGCCCAGTCTCTTTCCGGAGGTACTGTAAACATAAACCTTATGTCCAAGGGTATCTGCTACATAGATAATATTCCTTTGTCTATCAATCCCGAGTCCTGAGGGCCTAAGAAACTCTCCTTCAAAAAAAGAAACAAACCTGCCACGAGAGCTGTAAATCATCACCTTCTTTAATTCAGGATCTGAAACATATATATTCCCCGCCTTATCAGAAACCACACTCACTGGATACTGCAGTTCTTCATTATCAGCATCAAGGATATGAAAGGTTCTCATGTTATTTCTATCAATTACTGTAATCCGTCCGGCTCCCGGATCTGCTATGTAAAGCCTTTTCTCATCTACATATACCCCCTGTGGTCTCAGTAAAATAGGTGAATATTTTGGATTATCAGGGTCATCTATCCCAGCAAGAATATCAAGAGCCCCAGCGGCTTCAGTATAATTAACATTCTGCAGGCTCCAGAGGTATTTTATCCTTGGTTTTTCAGGCTCTCCTGGCCAGAGGATACCTCCGGAGGCTGTCAGGTCAATACGTGAGGTATAGAATGTAGAAGCACAGGAACAAAGCAAGAAAAGGATAGGTAGTAGGTAGTAAGGTGTAGAAGGCATAAGTATTATAGAAGAGGTTGTAAGGTGTAATTTAGAATATTTCATAAATTACCTCTGACCTCTGGCCAAGAAACAAAGGCTATTTTAAAAAACTGCCTGCAATCTCTTTTTCTGCATTGAGCTGAATTAGAATAAATTAATATTGCTGATTTTTCCATTTTACTCACCGGAAGATAATGTTCAATTTACCATGACCTCGATCTTTGCTGTCTCCTTCAATCTCTTAATCAGGGCTTCTTCAAGCTCTTTCCTTCTCTTCTCCTCTATCTCCCTTTTGAGCTTATCCTTTATTTCATCAAAACTTAACTGTGTCGGTGGAACCTTCTCTTCCATTTTTATTATATGAAAGCCGTATATTGTTTCGATAAGGTCACTGATCTCACCAGGCTTTAATTTAAAGGCTACCTCCTCGAGCTCGGGTAATAACCTTCCCCTGTGAACCAGACCGAGATCTCCTCCTTTCACACGCCAGTCATCTGCTGAATAATTGTAGGCAAGTTCTCCAAAGTCCTCACCTGCTCTTGCTCTTTTAAGTATATCTTCTGCCTCTTTCTTCTTCTCTTTTTTCTCATCACTGGATGCTCCTGGTTCAACCCTTATAAGTATGTGTCTTATACGTACAGACTCTGGTCTTAAAAAATCCTTTTTGTTCCTTTCATAATAGTCTTTGAGAAATTCTTCAGAGACCTTTGATTTTTCTATCACCTCTTTATCATAAAATTTTTGAATAATAAGGTTTCTCTCTATATCCTTTTTAAGTTCATCCTCTGATATGCCAGCCTGCTTGAGAGCCTCTTTGTATTCTTTCTTTGAATTAAACCTCTTTTTAATCGTCTCAAGGCCCTGGTTTATATCCGATTTCTCAACCCTTATCCCTTTCTTTTTTGCTTCCTGGTAATAGAGTTCCCTTCTTACGAGTTCCTCGATAGCCTTTTTCCTCAGCTCCGCTCTTTTTTCTGCTGTTACTGTCTGGTGATAAAAGGCTCTTGGTAATAACTCATCCATTATTCTCTGAAGCTGTGATTCCTTAAGGCTAACTCCATTCACTACTGCAACAACCTTATCCTCAGCCTGAGCATTATATATCCAGATTCCAAGCACCAGTGAACATAAAAAAATTATTCTTTTCATCTCTCCTCCTATCTACCAAAATATCTGCTTACCCTTAAATAGATCCTGTGTTCGGTGGTTGAGAAATTATTCTCTTCCCTTTCCCTCAGGGTATATTCAGCTGAAAATGTAAGTCTTCCATAATACCATGAAAAGGTATTTTTAAGCTCTGTAAGGGATTGATCAACTGCAGTATCAGCGCTATACTGAAGGGAGCTCATAAAGCTTGTTCTACGTGAAAAATTCGTTGAATAAAGAAGTCTTAAATTGTATATCTCACTTGTTTTGTTTGTTATATCTGGATTTGTGCTGTCTATCCTTTCAAAGGAACCCCCTACTGATATCCTGTGCCTGCCATAAAACCAGCTTATATCTCCATCAATTTTATCTGAAACCTCTCTGTATTCAGTATCGTTGTCTATATTTCTCAGAGTGTGTCTGAGCATTGATTGAGCCGAAAGGTTTCTGAGTATAAAAGCTGATACTCCGTAGCTGATTGAGTGTGATTCAGTTGTTTTGCTATTGTCATTACTGAAAAATCTACTATAACCATAGGAACCATTAAAACTGAACCTGCGCCATTTTGTTGTATTAAAACCAATGCTTAAATCTACAGGTACGCCCTCTTCTGAATAACCAAGACCTGCATTACCTCTCAAGACAAGTCCTCTGATATGGGTTGATACAATACCCTCTGTAAGGGTCAGATTGTAGGAATCTGATTCATCATCCTCTGATCTGGTTACCAGGTATCCTGCTCCAACGGAGGTGCTGGAATACAGATAGGGGCTGAACCTCTTGCCCACTGAAAACATAGTATTGAGATTGTATGAATCGGCCTTACTTGTGGCACTTTCGGAATGGTCATAACTACCTGCAAGATTCCATCTATAGGATGTGTTTTGATCTTTCTGGATATGGCGGTCAAGCCTTGATTCAAGCTTAGTTGTTTTTGTAGAACTACCATCTGAGTCAAATATTACATGCTGAAACCTGTTGTCCAGTCTGTAAGAATCAAAATTGTGCAGGGTAGTTAAAATAAATCTTTCAGTGGATATCTCCTTATCTACCGGAGTGTATTCAGTGGTACTGAGATGATAATTAAATACATAGTTTGAATCCTTACCACCTGTTCTTAGCCTGAGGTCATAAGTTCTGTTATCTATTCTCTGGTCGCCACGGAGTTCAGAGATATTTCTGTCAAAGTCAAAGTTAACAGATGGAATTGGTATCCTGATTCCAGAAGCCGGCTCCTTCCTCATATTATTTATGGTTTGATTTTCCTGGTTACCATTTGCATTTGCGTTTCCATTTGCATTACCATTTGCATTACCGTTTGCATTCTCATTCTGATTATTTACCTGCTGATTGTATTTTAGCCTCTGTGGCTGTTCATATATACTTCTTATGCTAAATAACTTACCATAGCCAAATAAATTTATATAAAATGGTACAGACCAGGAGGTGCTGAGGCCGTAACTTTTTGTATCTCCAAAATCACTATCATACCTTGAGTATCTTAATATTACCGGTCTCGGTATGTAATTCAGAAAAATCAGGTTCCTGTTTGCAACATATCTGAAATTAAATAATTCCAGTTTAAGGTCAAAGCCTTTTAGATCATCTTCAAAGAGTGTTCCTGATCTGTCCTGAAATGTTCCCTTTAAATCAAAATTAACTATTCTGCTGTCTAACAGGTGTCCTGAAACTCCAAGTTGATATTCCTGGGTAAAACTGTAAGCCTCTTCATCTTCCATCCATCTCTTTTCATATTCAAGACTTGCAACTCCATAAAGAGTGTATCTTGCCTCAGAAAAAGAAGGCAAAAGGAACAGAGAGATTATTATAAAATAAAGTTTTAAAAAGAGGAATTTATGGTTTAAATAACCTCTTTTTTTACTGGTAATTTTTCTTTTTAAAACTTCATTGTGCATTAAAACTTTCCTTTAATGTTGCAAATTCATTCGTGAAATTATTTTCTCCAGGTCTTCTCGAGTATCTTTTCCTTCTACCTTTAAGGGGCACTTCCTTACCCTGTCTTTCAAGATAGGCAATATCCCTCTTTAAGGTTGAAACAGAACAGAGTAAAAGTGCGGAGAGGTCTTCATAGCTTAAAAGGAGACCCTGTTCCTTAGCCTCATGGGTAAGTCTGAGTATCCTTCTTAATCTCAGTTTCCTGAGACCTTCCTTTTTAAGGACATCTTCATCAGACTGTCCTATTAAAGTAAGGAGTATTCTACTGAAACTGCCATTTTTAACAAAATATTCAATCTTTCCGAAGTCCATATTCTTTTAAATCCCTTTTTATTGTTGCCTTTGATGCAAGGAGTAAGAGACTGAGGTCCCTGTAACTCAGTCTAACACCCTGAGCCATTGCCTCCTGAAGAAGCCTTCTGATTCTGAGCTTTCTGAGCATGGAGACACCAGAACTTTTCAGGTATTCAAGATCTTCCTTACAGCATAAGGTCAATTTGATACCTCTGAGTGTGTTCTTTCCGTCTCTGACATAATATGTTATAATCCCCATAAAGAACCTCCTTCTGTGTGAAATAACCCACTAAAGAGTGTATTTTCACACAGTTTTGTTATTCAAAAAAACCTATTTCTTATGGTATTCTGTGCCATTAAAATCTTTAAAAATAAGCTCATTTGAACCCCTCATTAACAGGGCAAAATAAAAGGGGTTTAAAAACCCTTCTTTAAAGAAAGCAATTACTGTGCCACTTAATATTGAGCGTGAATAGAAAGGCCCGAGCAAGGATATGTAGCCGGGATTATGATATAATTTAAAAATGTTAAAGGAAGTTTTTATTGAGCTTGAAAAAAGACTGCTTGAGGAGATAAAGGCTCACTACGGTGAAAGACTTGTGAGTGTTGCTATTTTTGGTTCTCAGGCAAGGCAGACCCAGAGATTTGATTCTGATATTGATATATTAATAATTGCAGAGGGCCTGCCAGCTGGTCGCATGAAAAGGATAAGGGATTTTGAAGAGATAGAGGGGTCTTTAGAACCATTTATAAGGGATCTTCAGAAAAAAGGTATAAATACCTATATATCTCCAGTCTTTAAGACCCCTGAGGAGGCTATGAGGGGAAGTCCTCTTTTCATTGATATGACAGAGGATGCCAGGATAATTTTTGACAGAAATGACTTTTTTAAGAATATCCTTTTAAGACTCAAAAAAAGGCTTGAGGAACTTGGAGCTAAGAGGGTCTGGAAGGGAAATACATGGTATTGGATACTTAAACGGGACTTCAGACCTGGCGAGGTCTTTGAGATATGAGCAGCAAGGAACTTGCCCTAAGTTATCTTTTTAAGGCTAAAAAGCGATTAAAGGCACTCTATGTTCTCTTTGAAGAGGAAGACTACTCTGATGTCATAAGGGAGGCTCAAGAGATAGTAGAGCTCTGCCTTAAGGCAATGCTAAGGTCAGCAGGTATAGAGCCACCGAAGATCCATGAGGTGTCTTCTTTATTAATTGAACACAGAGACAGGTTCAGTGAGGATGTAGTAAAACATTTTAATGAAATTTCCCGGATATCAAAGAGATTAAGAAAAGAGAGGGAACTCGCCTTTTATGGAGAAATGGATTTTATACCAACTGAAGAGTATTCAGAAGAAGATGCCCTTGAGGCAATAAAAGAAGCTGAGTTTGTTTTAAGGGTTGCTGAAGAGACGGTGTCAAAACTTTAACATGCCTATTATTTCTCTGTTTTTTTTAGTACTCTTACTTACACTCCCTATTATTAAACCAGCCTTGGGGTCGGACAGAATGGTACTTATACCTGAAGGCTTTTTTGTCATGGGAAGTCCTGAGAAAAGCTCCTATCCAGAGGATGAAAAGCCTAGCCACAGGGTATATATTGATAGTTTTTATATTGATATCTACGAGGTGACAAATGAAGACTTTGCAGCATTTTTAAATACCATAAAGCCTGACCCAGAGAAGAGGAAGAGATGGATAGTCCTTAGGTCTGACCTTAAGACAGAGGAGCGCAAGGACTTCTGGCCCGCTGAGATAGTTTATGAAAATGGAATTTATAAACCGGTTAAGGGATTTGAAAGGCATCCAGTAAATTCAGTATCCTGGTATGCTGCAGAGGCATACTGTAGATGGCTTGGCAAAAGGCTTCCAACAGAGGCAGAATGGGAAAAGGCAGCAAGAGGAGGAATTGAGGGAAAGCTCTATCCCTGGGGAGACGCCTATCCTACAGTTGGTATAATTTATAACAGGACCTGGAATGATAACAGCCTTCCTGTGCCTACAGAACCAGTGGGAAATTATGCTCCAAATGGCTATGGAATATGGGATATGGCAGGAAATGTAGCTGAATGGGTTAATGACTGGTATGACCCTGAATATTACAGAATCTCTCCAAAGAAGAATCCAAAAGGTCCTGAATCAGGCACAATGAAGGTTATTCGTGGAGGCTCCTGGTCAGGAGATGCAAATTCTTTAAGGGTCTCTAAGAGAAATTATGCTTTTCCTGATAACCTCTTAAGTGGTGTTGGATTCAGGTGTGCAAGATAAGGGGGAGCAAATGCTCCCCCTAAAAATTAGTAGGCATGGCAGTCTGTGCAAATTGATGCGTAAGACATCCTCAGGAAAGGCTGATAGCCTGTGTCTGTTTCATGTGGATCATGGCAGGTTGCACACTCCATCATCCAGTTACCACCAACATTGTAAAATCTTGCTCCAGCTGTCTGCATTGCATTTATTGATTTTAGACCTGCCCTGCCAGGAATAACCTGGATGCCTACTGGATGCTCCTGTCTGAGGTCACCACCAACACCAAGGCCAGGCATCCTGCCTGTCACTGGGTTAATCGCGTTGTTCATGTACCCATTGGTTATGGTAGAAGCAGTACCTCCTCCAGTAGTACCAGCTATTGTGCTGTCTGTACCTACGAGGATGTCTCCAAGGGCTATGGTTCCGTCATGGCAACTGAGACATGTCTTTGAGTTTGTTCCAGGCTGGCCTACTGTTGTGCCTGCAAGTGTCTGCCCTCCTCCATAAACCTGGTATGTAATTGTCGGAAGATTTCTGTTCCAGAGAGGTGCACCATTCACTACAGGATTGTTCCTCAAGTGAGGTGTGTGGCAGAACTGACAGGCTGAAACCTGAGCACCTGTGTAAAAGTTAGTAGCTGTCAGGTCATGCCTTGAGCCAGCAATTATGGCAAAGGACACGCTTGCTGCCATAAGGACCATGGCAATGGCAATTATTAGAGCCTTCTTCATCTTTACACCTCCTTTCTTTTAAGGTTTAATTGGCTGAATCAGCCAGCATTGTATAACAATGCAAAAGCTATGCCAGCATTATATTTAATCTAACAAATTGATTTTTAAAGAAATATGCAATCCTTACCAGCATTGTATCTGTGTGTTTTAACATAGGACTGTGAGTTTTCACACAATTATTTTTGTTTTTCTTTCCATTTTTTGCCCATATACTGGAATATCTGGAATCTCTTATTAAGCTGTTCAACCACATATATCCTATCTTCATGGTCAATGTATAGACCTGCTGGTAGCCCCAACTGTCCCGGCTCTATTCCTGGACCTCCAAAAAACATTAAAAGCTGACCCTCTTTATTAAATATCTGGACATTCTCAAAGGCTGCATCTACAACATAGATATTGTCCTCACTGTCTATTCCTATTCCTTTAGGTCTTGTGAATGTTCCCGGGACATCTCCTATCTGGCCAAAGGTCCTCACGAGGTTTCCCTCAGGGTCAAAGACCTGTATTCTCCAGTTACCTGTGTCAACAACATGGAGAAGGCCTTCTGAATTAAGAGCGATGTTTGTTGGAAAGTTGAATTCACCCTTTTCATGACCCCTTCTGCCAATAGTCATTATCTTACTGTAATCATCAAGGTTATAGACATTTATTACATGGCTGTTTGAATCTGCAACATATATCCTTCTTCTCTTCTCATCAATGGCAATACTGCTTGGTGTCTTGAATTCTCCCTGCTGCCCGAGGAGTGCCACAGCTTTTCCATCTTTATAAACAAATACCCTGTCCTGAGATACATCTGCTACAAAGACCCTTCCATCTGAAGAAGCTGCAACGCCCACAGGGTTATCAACCCTGCCAATTCCTGGTTCTGCTCCAAGGAATGAATACTCACCCTTTTCAAGGTCTATCACCCATACCCTTCCCTTATCTGTTATATAAATTCTGTTTGACCTGTCCACAGTCACTCCATAGGGTTTTATAAATATGTCTATCCTTTCCTCTCCAAAGAGGGTCTCTATAAATTTCTTCTTTTTAACAATGTCAATACTTCCTCTTATATAGTCAATATATTTTATCCTGGGCTCATCCGGTGGAAGGGGCCAGACAAGGTCAATGGGCTTTTTCTCTAACTCAGGTGCGCAGGCTGCAAAAACCAAGAAAAGTGTTATTAAAGATAATTTTTTTAACATCCAGAGACCTCCTTATTTAACATTTATTCAATTAACTTCCGGAGTTTAATTTACTTTTAATCTTCTTCTCTATCAAGGCAATACGCTCTCTTGCGATCTTATTAAAGGGCGCAAGTTTAAGGGCATTTTTAAAGGAAATATCTGCTGATAGGAGGTCATTTTTTAAAAGATAAAGCTCTCCTTTTGTAATATAAAAACTTGCAGATTCGTTTCTCTGAAGCTCAAATGCTATATTATTTATCATATCATCTATAAAGGTATCCTTTGGAATGGAGTATCTATATATTACAGACCTCATTTCTGGTTTATCCCTCACGAAAAGCACTGAGTTACCATAAATGTAAACCGGTATCCAGTCATATTCATAAATAAGGTTAATGGTAAGGGGATGTATCAGCCCGTTTTTAAAGGATATAGGCAGTATGGCATAATTTATATTATATGTGTCAAGTATTGCTTTCCAGTAAGGCTTGCCCATGATCCTTGGCTCTGAAATAGCCTGTTCAAGAACCATCCATGCAGAAAAAAGCTTTGAATGAAGGCCTCTTCCGTCTATAAATACCTTCCTCTCAGGGCTTAGCTCCCAAATAATATAGCCACCCCAGTCATATAAATTATACATATTACCCTTAAGTCCTTCTTTTTTAATAAATCTAACGAGTTCATGGGGATAACCAGGACCTAACCATTTGCCATCCTTGAAGTGAACTATATTTTTGAGTAGCACACCATTCATATATATTGCGATGGTGACTACTGACAGGCTTATACATGCAAATGTTATTCTTTTAAAAAGCCCTTCCTTAAATAAATTAACAAACAAATATGAGACAAAGGGTACAGCCCAGATAATAAAAAAGGCTACATATCTCACCTGGGTAAAGGAAAAATAAAGCAAGATAAGTGTAAGAACTATCTCTGCAGGTTCAGATATACCTTTTTTAATCCTGTAAAAAATGGAGATAATGGCAAGGATAGCTAAAATCCAGTAGAGGGCAATAATATAGGAATTGAACTCAAAAAAACCTTTTATGGTTGAGGAATATTCAATAATGACCTCAGTAAAGTACGGAGTCTCTGCGAATTGGAGCATGGCAAGCCATGTTTTATAAACAAGCGGGTTTAAAAAGCCAGCAAGTATTGATATAAAGGAGATTAAGTAAAACCTTCTTAAATTTTTGCTGTTTAGAGTAAACCTTGAGATAAAAAATCTACTCTTTATAAACTCAGAAGTTAAAAAAACAAAAATGGTGAGCTGACCGAGAATATAACCTGGATGAGTATTTGCCCAGAGGACCATGGTAAGAGGCATACTTATATAGTGAACCTTTGATGCCTCTTCTTTTCTTATTGAATCAATCAGATAAAGGAGTATAGCAAAAAACAGGAATGAAAAGACCTGAGGTCTGTCAAGGAAATAAAGATTTAATATAACGAAAATTGCTAAAAGAACAGACAATAGTTGAGCATTCAGCTCAACATCTCGCCTTTTTATAAGAAAAAGACATATTAAGAATACTATCAGAATCCTTAAAAGGATAATACCGTTCCAGCCACCTATGAGATAAAAGCTATAATACAGCACCTGAGATAACCAGTATCCCTTAAGTATTGACTGGTCTCTTAATTCAATATTCTTTGGAGTTGTATAGGAGAAAGGATCTTCAGAAGGAAGCTCTCTATTTTCAAATATCCACCTGCCTGTAGCAATATGCCAGAAAAAGTCTGGATCACCTATAGGAAGGAGTAAAGCAAGAAAAGATATAATGAATAATGCCAGCAATAATAATGTTTTAAGTGAAAGATATCTTTTCACTTTATATGACATCCCAAGCACAGGTCTGAATTAGTATTGTCAATGACAAGAAAGCCTTTATAAGGTGTTTCAGCATGTACACTGTGGCATGTTGTACAGTCTATCCTGCCTTTTTTTAATTTAAGGGCTGAGTGCGGTTCAGACCTCAGGTCAGTATTATATTTAGCAATCTTCCTGAGGCTTATTCCAACAGGATGGTCAGTTCCGTCATCAGCAAGCTCAAGTCCGTGAAAGGAATGAAAACCTTTTTGCATTAAATATCTTTCTTTCCTCAACTCTTCTGAAGGGATAAAGGCTGTAACATCCTGTGCAATATTTCCATCATGACAGCCCAGACATATCTTTGCCGAAGAGGCCTTTTCTCTTTTTAAAGGCCTTAAACTCCAGGAGCGCCTTTCTGTCTCCCTGTCCCATAGTGGTGGCTCCTCCGCATCTTTGTGCGGCAGATGGCAGTACATACAGGGTGGCTCTGCTATACCGGGAATCCTGAGGTCGTGCTTTGAACCCTCTAAACCAGCCTCTACCATTAGTAGAGGGAGTATGCTACTGGGTAGAAGAGAGCAAAATAAAAAAACAAAAAGGGCTATGAGATATGGAACAAGCCTTCTGAAATATCCACGCTCCCAAATAATCAGTTGAAGACTCATTTTATAACCTCAAAAATATCTACCCTTGCATTTCCCTGACTTACAACATATATAAAGCCATATTCATCTATATGAAGACCTGCAGGAAGTTCAAAAAGACCTGGCCTGAACCCCCTTTTACCCCAGGCAAGAAGGACCTTTCCTTCCCTGTTAAAGACTGTTATTCCATGAAACATTGCATCTGCAATAAAGATGTTTCCATCACTGTCTAGACTTATACCCTTTGGCCTTCCGAGCTCACCATAGGCTGTACCATGAGAGCCTATCTCTTTATCAAATACCATGAAGTCCTCGCCCGGTTCAAGTATCTGAATTCTGAAGTTTCCTGTATCAACTACATAAATTCTACCTTCTCTATCAATAGTTATCTGGGTTGGGAAATTGAACTGACCGGGTCCATTACCCCTTGTCCCTATGTTTCCAAGAAATTGACCCTTTGTATTAAAAACACTCACTGTATGTCTGCCTGTATTTGTTACATAAACCCTGTCCCTTAAAGAATCAACCGCGACTCCGCCCGGTCTTAATAGCTCATCGTTGTTACCTATCTCGAGCAGCAGCTTTCCATCCACTGTGAAGACATAAACCTTGTTGAGCTCTCCATCAGCCACATAAAGGAGTCTGTCTTTTCTGTCATAAAACATACCGAGTGGTCTTTTAGGTCTGCCTGTTTCTTCAAAAAATAGCAACCTCTTTTCCTTTTTATCAAATACAAAAATTCTTCCGATATCTGATACATACAGCCTTCCGAGATCATCTGTTGTTACGCCATAAGGTTTGAGAAGTCTAACAGGTCTTCTAGCCTCACCGGATATTTTATCCACAATATCTCTTTTTTCTATCACATCAAGCTCACTCATTATAGAAGAGTGGTATTTTATCCTGGGTGTTTTTTCAGGCCATTGGAGGCTGTAGGGGTCCCATTTTTCAGGTCTTACTGATTCACAGGATATAAACGCCGGCATTAAGATTAAAAGCATTGATATTGTGAGTTTTCTGATTATCATGTTTATATCAAATCTCATAGGACCAGATTATATTTATGCCGTTTTCTCTTGCCATATTCTCAACCTCTGGCTCTGCTGAATAGGTAACTATTAAAGGAAAAACTTCTCTGTGGATTAAACCTGCCCTTTTAAGGCGGTCTATTAGCTCAAGGAGTTTTTCTATATGTTTCTTTGAAAGCCTTGCCTTTGCCTCTCCAATAATTGTTACACTTTTATTGGCCCTTTTACCAGAACCGAATATATTTACCTCATCCTTTCTTCCATTATAGACTAAAAACTTTCTTACAAGTCCATCTTTTACTGTTATTCTGTATCTCTTCTTAAGAAGGACTGGAAGGGATTTTATTGCCCTGTCTTCAAGTCCATATCCAACAGCATCTGATAAACCACCAACCATCTTTCTTGTATCTTTTAAAGCCTCAGTAAGTTCCCTGACCTCCTTTTCTGTCTTTGCCTGAGCCTCAGCAAGTCTCTGCAGTGCAAGGTCAAGCCTTGTTACCTCCTTCTGAGTCTCTTTCTGTGCCTCTGCTAATTCATTTAACCTCTCTTCTGTCCTTCTCTGTGCCTCTGCTAACTCCTCTAACCTCTCCTCTGTCCTCTTCTGTGCCTCTGCTAACTCATTTAACCTCTCTTCTGTCCTCTTCTGTGCTTCTGCTAATTCTCCTACTATATTCTCAAGTCTTGTAAGCCTCTCCTCTGACCTCCTGTGTGCCTCTGCTAACTCCTCTAACCTCTCCTCTGTCCTTCTCTGCGCCTGAGCTAACTCCTCTAACCTCTCTTCTGTCCTCTTCTGCGCCTCTGCTAACTCTCCTACTATATTCTCAAGTCTTGTAAGCCTCTCCTCTGATCTCCTGTGTGCCTCTGCTAACTCATTTATTGCGCTCCATACCCTGTTAAAATTATCTTCTGTTGTTTTTTCAAAGGCGTGGAGCCTTTCTTCTGTCTTTCTCTGTGCCTCTGCTAATTTCTCTAAAATATTCTCTAGTCCGGTGAGTCTTTCCTCTGATTTTCTATGTGACTCAATTAGCTGAAGAAGAGAATCTCTGAGCTCCCTGAAATCTTCCTTTGTGACGGTGTTCCTCAGTTCATCATAAATACTTCCCAGTACCTCTGCTATCTTCCTTGCAGCAGAAGGTTCAAGTGTCTGTTTAAGATCTTCAAATATCTTGAGTGTGTCTATCATAGAAATAGTTTTAAATAATCCTTTTGCTCAAAATTTAATATTTATGACAGTAGGTACATATACCCATAACTGAAGTTGCCTGGTATCTAAAAAGAGCTATCCAGTCTGAACTGTGAGGATTATGGCAGCTTGCACAATAAAAGGGTTTTCCAGGTCTTGCAGGATCCTGCAGGGGTTTTCTGCCCTTTTTTGTTATACCTACTGGATGGCCTGCCTGGGTGAAGCCAGCAATTGCATGGGGTGTTTTTCTTACATGGGGGTGGCATTCAAGACATACCTCAACAGGTTCTTTCTGAAGAAGCTGAATCTCAGAGGAGGCATGGGGTTTATGACAGCCAAGACATGTACCGCCCATCACTGGCATGTGAACATTCTTTTTTGAAAAGGGAGCCCGGTCATGACAGTTATAGCAGAGTTCAGGCTGAACAGCTGTGAGGAGTTTCTCATTATCTGACTGATGAGGTGTGTGGCACATATTACACATACCCATTCCAACAGGTGCATGAATGAATTTATCAGTAAATTTTGTCTTATCGTGACATCCGTAGCAGAGTTCTGGCTGGTCGCTCAAGAGGAGTTTTCCTGTATCAGTTGAATGAGGGCTGTGGCAGGACATACACATCCCGCTCATTACAGGTGCATGAACTGTCTTTTTTGCTCCAAAAGCCTTCTGGTCATGACAGGTAAAACAGAGCTCTGGTGATGTTGATTTAAGAAGCCTTTCATTCTTTGAACTATGGGGATTATGACAGCCACTGCAGCCCATTGCAACTGCCATGTGAACTGTCTTTTTGGTGAACACTGACTTATCATGACAGCCATAACAGAGCTCTGGCTCTTCAGAGGATAAACCCTTTTTGATCTTATTCGTTATCTTATGAGGAAATTTTGTAGCATCTATACCGGCATGACAGATATTGCATCCCATATGGAGTGCTGCATGCACGACATTTTCCTTCTGCAGGGCTCCATGGCACATGAGGCAGTCTACCTCCTGTGCAGAGGAGTTATTCTGTGTATATATTAGAATTGCAGATGCAACAATTAATAAAAGGGCTGTAACAGCTATCCTTAACATATAATCCTCCAGATAAGTCTGTTTAATTATAGCAGATAAATATCAGAGATTA
Organism: Thermodesulfovibrionales bacterium; assembly: GCA_026417875.1. Lineage (NCBI taxonomy): Bacteria > Pseudomonadati > Nitrospirota > Thermodesulfovibrionia > Thermodesulfovibrionales > Thermodesulfovibrionales bacterium. The sequence goes on from JAOACK010000017.1 coordinate 17,218, forward strand.
AAATTAAGCCCAGTTAGTTTGCCTTTAAATATCTTAAACTATTCTCTATTAATATTCCTCAACCTTGGCTGAACCTCTTGATTACCAATGGTATTATTCCTTATATTCTCTGTAAGCCTTTCAACATCAACTGTACCATCTGGTCTTAACATTCCGTAAGCCTGGAAGAGACCCAAGTCTGAAGGAGATATTGCCACAAGTTCCGGAACGAGATAAAGTTTTTCTCCATAAAATGGTTCGATTGTTCTCCAGAAGTCCTCAATACACCTTCCAAGATAACCGCCTCCAATTAGTATATTTTTTGGCTTAAGCGCAGCAAGGAATTTTAAAAGCCTCTGCGTATCCTTTTCACTTAAAAGACCCCGATTAGGCTTTTTTGAGTACAGGTATATAACAGATTCTGACTCATTGGTGACCTCATTTATATAACGCCTGAACTCATCCCTCTGTCCCTTGAACTTATAGCCATCATACTTCTTATATCCGCCTGGAAGTATGAGTATAACAAGTCTTTTCGTTGTTGAGGTGTATTCAAGAAAATCCCTGAGTGTCTTTTCCTGAGCCTTTATCAGAGCTGTTTTTGGAGAAAAGTTCTTTTCATTTAACAGCCGCTCAAGCTCATTCTCTTTTGGGATCTCCTCATAGATAAGAGGGAAGAGAGGTCTCTGAAAGAAGGTGTAATAGGCAGGATGGACGATTATATAAAGAGAACCGTTCTCCAGATATCTTGAATAGGAAGGATAGTCCGCTTCATTTATCTCACCGAGGCTCTTAATGAAGAATCTCTCATAGGAATCACTTAGCCAGCGAGGATCATCCTCAAGTGTTCTGTTCCTCTCTTCAATGGAATTGATAATAATTAACTTCTTTAGAGGATCTTCATCTCTCAGGAATAACAGGTCAATATCCTTCCTCACAGAGGGAGCACAGGAAAAGAGTAGGATGATTAAAATAATGAGCGAGCTGGAATTACATAACAATTTAAAAAATCTCCCTGCACCCGCTCCCCTTTTTATCTTCTCTATTTCTTGCTTTCCAATCATTTTACAGGTCCGTAAAGTCGCAGATATTCTTCAAGCTGCTCAATCTCTTCCTGCACTGCTTTCTTCGATGCCACAGTTCTAAAAACCTCTCTGGTACCATATTTTAAGTATAACCTAAATTCCTCAATTGCTTCTCTTACCATGTCCTTTCTTAAATAGGTCCTTGCAAGGTTGTAATGGGCCTTTGCAAAGTACGGGTCAAGCTCTACCGCTTTTTTATAGGCATTAAAGGCCTCTTCTATTTTTTCAAGGTGTGTGTAGGCATTTCCGAGATTATAATAATAGCCGGCATTGTCAGGTATGAGCTCTATAGCCTTCAGGTATTCCTCTACAGCCCAGGAATAATAATGCATTTCCTTGTAGCAATAACCGAGATTATTATGTGCCTGTGCAAATAAGGGATTTATACTGAGGGCTTTCTTATAAGCCTTTGCTGCATTAAGGAAATCCTGCTTCTCCTCCAGGACCAAACCCCGATAGAACCATGCCCAGAAATACTCCTCATTCCTTGCTATTACCTCATTAAGGAGACGAAGGGCCTCCTCTGGTTGGGTATTTTTTATTATTACTGCCTTCGCTGTAAGTGCCTCCGGAGTATCTATCTCTGAAAGGGCTTTGAGCGCCTCTTTTATCTTTCCTTTTCCTGCTATTATCAAATAATAAATTGTCTCTGCCTGTTTATCTTCTTTTATTAGAGGCTTTACGTACACTTCTGCCTCATCAAGCCTTCCGAGAAAATAAAAGCTCAGAGCCAGTTGCCTGACCTCTTCTGCTGACATATTCTGTCTGTCCTTTGCGTGAAATTCCTCAATTACCCTCTTCCAGTCACCTATTACAAAATAACCTGTAGGGCCTCCAGCCTCTGATAAGGCATTAGAAGTAAATAGAAAAAATAGCAATGCACTTTTCAGGAGTCCGCCCAACATCCCTGGTCTTGAAGATATAGCAAAATTAATGCCATCTTAATTGATCTCTTTAATGTATTGAAATATCTGGACCCTTTTATTTATCTGGTCAACAACATATATTTCATCGTTCTCATCTATCCAGATGGATGATGGAAGAAGGAATTCTCCTGGACCTGTTCCATTCTGCCCGACCGCAAGAAGGGTGTTTCCTTCGAAATCAAATATCTGAAAGTTTGCAAAGGCTGCATCAAGGACATAGATGTGTCCTTCAGAGTCAAGTGCAACACCTTTAGGTCTTGAAAAATTTCCAGGTGAGGTGCCTGCTGCTCCAAAGGACTTTATAAAATTACCGTTCTCATCAAGTATCTGCAGCCTGAAATTTCCTGAATCAACCACATATATCCTTCCTTCTTTATCCACTGTTATACCGTAAGGGATATTAAATTCTCCAGGACCTCTCCCTCTTTTTCCAAAGGCTGTGATCAGTCTTCCATCGAGGCTGTAAATAAAAAGCATGTGTCTCTTTGAATCAGATACTATTATTCTTCTGTTCTTATCATCTATTGCTATGCCCGCTGGTGTATCAAGTTCCTTAAAACCAAACTGAAGTACAGGTTCAAACCTTTCATTAAAGACATATATAACCTTCTTGACTGTATCACCTACATAAAGCTTATTTTCATGATAGGCTATGGCAGAAGGAAGTCTGAGTTCTGAGGTACCTATCAGCCTGAATTCCCCCCTTTCAAAATCATAATAATGGACTCCATTCACATCTGTAACAACCATCTTTCTATTTCTAACTGCAACCCCAAAAGGCTTAATAAACCTGACTTCACTTTCAGGACCGAAGAGAAAGCTCTTGAGTTTTCCGAATCTCGTCCTTGCATCAAGGCTGCCTATTATAATGTCAACAAACTTGATTCTCGGTTTTTCTGGTGGAAGAGGCCAGTACATCTCGGGTGGTTTTTCTACAGGCTGCTCAGCGCAGGATATAATTAAGAGCAAAAAAGGGAATATTCTTTTCATAATATTATTTTAACCATTCTCTAAGTATAGAAAAAATGGGATCACCGAGTTTCGGCTGTCCAGGAGCTGAAAGTTCAGTAATACCTGCATAGGTAATAATTGAACCTAAAACAGGAAAGAGTAATCTTGAGGGCCTGCCATGCTCACCCATAGAGATTGTAACAATCCTGTCCCTTCTGTGTCTTATGGTAAACTGAGCCATCCTTATGAGGTCTTCTCTGCTATTGGCTGTAACCGCAATCTTCACTATGTCTGCTCCCCTTTTTTTTGCCCTTAAAAATATCTCTTCAATAACAGAATCTTTCGGTGTCTCTTCAAAGTTATGATAGGACACAAGAAGATACTTATCTTTTTCTCTTATCAGCGGTATCATTCTTTCAAGGAGCAGATCTGAATAAAGCTCTATGTCAAAGATATCAACATAGGGTATTATTTTTCTGAACAACCTGCATCTTGTATCGTCGTCTATATACCTTTTTCCACCTTCTTTCTGGCTTCTTATGGTAGCGATAAGAATTTTATCTAAAACCCTTGCCCTCTGAACTATCTCTTCAAGATTATCAAGAAGATTCCTTTCAAAGCTGTCTATCCTGAGTTCAAGCATATCAGCATATTTTATAAGACTATGTTCGAGCACCTCAGGTGCAGTAACCACACCTGCTATAAAAGTTTTTTCACTAAATAAGGTCTCTGTCTTTTTAACTTCAATCATGAATTCTATTATACCGTAGATTGCCAGCAGGAAAGACAGCCAAAGGCAGGCTAAGAGAATTCTCGATGTGGCATAATAGTCCTTTTTAGAGCCTATCTACTCCTGACTTTTATATTCAGAATTAAGTTATAATATTTTATGCATAAGGTTCGCTGCCATGTATTTGTAGCCGGAAGAGTTCAGGGCGTATTCTTCAGAGCATTCACAAAGGATGTGGCTCAGTCCCTTGGACTCAAAGGATGGGTGAAGAATCTTCCTGATGGAAGGGTTGAGGCAGTCTTTGAAGGCTCGCAGGAGCTCATTGAGGAGGCATTGAAAAAGATCAGGATTGGCCCACCAGGTGCAAGGGTTGACCATATTGACCTGAACTGGAATGAACCTCCGGAGAATCTATCTGACTTCAGGATAAGGTATTAAACTGTGCTAAAGGAAAGAGTACCAGAATTAAAAACATCTCTCTCTGTACTGAGAGATCATATCATCTCTGGATATAGATTAAGAAGAGACGAAGCTATTGAATTAAGCAGATTGGATGGAGAATTGCTATTCGATCTATTTTCTGAGGCAAATAAATTGAGAGCCTTTTTCAGAAAAAATGAGGTTGATCTATGCGCAATAATTAATGCAAAATCAGGTGCCTGTCCTGAGGATTGCTCCTTCTGTGCCCAGTCCGCAAGACATAAAACAGGTATTGATACCTATCCTCTTGTAAAAAAAGATGTCGTTATAGCTAAGGCAAAGGAAGCAAAAGACAATGGTGTAAGAAGGTTCTGTGTTGTAATAAGTGGAAAGAAGGCAGCCAGGGATGATTTAATTAAGATCGGAGATATGATAGAAGGGATAAGAAAACTCGGTCTTATTCCCTGTGCAACCCTCGGACTACTTGAAAGGGATGAACTCAGGTTTTTAAAAGATCACGGTCTTGAAAGGTATCATCATAATCTTGAAACCTCTGAAAGATTCTTTCCAAACATCTGTAGCACCCATACATATAAAGATAAGCTTAGGACAATAGAGGCTGCAAAAAGTACAGGCCTGAGTGTATGTTCCGGAGGGATATTTGGTATGGGAGAGGACTGGGAAGACAGGATTGACATGGCAATAGCACTAAGGGAGCTTGGGGTTGATTCTATACCAATTAATTTTTTAATACCTATAAAAGGAACACCTTTGGACAGTGAGGGTATGCTTCCACCCCTTGAGGCACTGAAGATCGTGGGTCTTTACAGGTTTCTTATTCCTGATAAAGAAATAAGACTCTGCGGTGGAAGGGCACAGGTCTTGGGAGAATTCAATTCCATGATATTCCTTGCAGGTGCTGATTCAATGCTTACCGGCAACTATCTCACCACAACAGGACGGACCTATTCTGATGATATAAAACTTGTAGAGGCAATGGGCCTATGCAGAAAGGCATAATGAAGAAAAAATTAAACCCAACTTAAAATCTTGAGCTCCTTTACTACATCTCAAGTCTCTCTGATAAAACAAGAAGTGATATTGATCTTGTTGTCCTTAATGGGAATCAAATTTTTTGAGACACCATAACATGAAAAAGAGCATTGCTGATATACAAGGACAGAGATACAGGGCTTTCAGGAAAAACAATTAAAGATTATCAGGAGTATAAATATATCTCCGGCATAAACAGTTATGAAAAAGCGAATTGATTGAAAAAAATTGAGGCTTGAAGAATTACTGAAAGAGATATTTCCTGCCTAAATAGATTTCTTCTTGATTTATATAAATCGCTTATAAGATTCAGGGACCTCCTTATCCATGGCTACGAGGCTATTGATGACTCTATCATCTATGGAATTTATTAAAAAGCTCAGAGATTTCTGAAAGATCAAAAGGGAAGTGTGGAAAGGCTTATGCCATCCTGAGCATCCCCAGTGGATTTGGTGAATTCCTCCTGTATCCCCTGCCCTGAGCAATAATGTCAAGAGGAAGGCTGATCAGGTCTGCTATATCCACAGAATAATCCCTTAATCTTTCTTCATTAACTGTCTTAATGTAGGAACCACAGTCATCGCAGAATTCTATTCTGTAGCCCTCCTCTTCTTCTACGACAAGAATATTGTCTTTCTTTATATCAAAATTTCCACAGACAGGGCATCCAAGTCGCCTGTAAAATCCTGTAGTTCCACAGAAGGAACAGTGAAGCCTTCTTTTGCCATCTTCAAGTATGGAAGTCATTGTAGGTCTAGCACTGCAGACAGGGCATCTACCCTCGTGCCAGAAAATGTCATCGATGACAAAGAATCTCTTCATACCAGAAAAAAATGGCCTTCCAATTATAAAAAGGAGCATCCACAGTTCATCTTCATGATAGGGAAGAAGAAAGCTCGAGACCTCATTGTAGGGTAGTCTTGTGAGATCTATCTGACCAAGCCTCATTGCCTCAATAAGAGGGACAAGACTCTCGAAGGGAATATTAAATATCTCGGAAAATCTTCTGAAAACTTCATTTATAATTGAAGGAGGATAAGACGTATCACTGTGCTGGAGAGGTTCCCTTAATAATTCATCAACTGATTCATTAAACTCCTTTACCTTTTTGTAAAGAAGGAGTGTCTCCTTGAGGTGAGGTTTTTTTCTTACTATATCTTCTATTTCCATCACGGTATCTCTGGATATTTTATCATAATCTCTTCACCCATAAGGGCCTCTTCAAGAAACCTTTTTAGATATCTCTTCTCTTCTTCAGTAAGGCCAAGGGGTTTAAGCACAGTATTACCCCTGCCACCGCCCTGATTAAAAAAATCTATTACCTCATCAAGGCTCTTGAAAATTCCATTATGCATGTAAGGTGCAGTCCTTGATACTTCTCTTAATGTGGGTGTTTTGAAAGCCTTCCAGTCCCTTCTGTCCTTTGTTATTAGGTATCTTCCCGGATCTTCTATGAGATTGATATAATCCTCGTAATTATAGATCTTAGCAACGAATCTCCTTGTGGCACCAACCCTGGGATCCTTCTCCAATTCCTCATTCTCCGGAACTCCCAGGTTATAAAATTTATCATCACTTAGATTCACACCATAATGACATTCAGAACATTTACCTTTTCCAGTGAATATGTTAAAACCTTTTTTTGCTTGCTCTGAGAGGGCCTTCTCATCACCCCTCAGAAATTTATCTATAGGCGCATCCTTTGATATAAGTGTTCTCTGGAAGGTTGCAAGGGCCATCGCAATCCTTTCTCTTGTTATCTCACCATCAAAGACCTTTTTAAAGGCCTCAACATATTCAGGTACTGCCCTCAGTTCTTCTTCAAGAAAGTCAAGATTCTGGTTCATCTCGAATGCAGAAAGTATGGGGAAGAGGGCCTGGTCTTCAAGAGAAGCTGCCCTTCCATCCCAGAAGAGGTATCTGCTGAAGCCAACATTAATCAGTGTGGGTGCATTCCTCCAGTTCCTTGTTGTTGGATAACTAAGTGATACCTCAAGTCCATCCGTAAAGGAGAGCTCAGGATTATGGCAGGTTGCACAGCTCATTGTGCCATCACCGGAAAGCCTTCTGTCAAAAAAGAGTTTTTTTCCAAGCTCAATCTTTTCAGGTGTAATTGGATTATTCTCTGGCACAGGCACTGACTTAAGTGGTTCAAGATGACCGGCGAAGGAAAAAGAGGCTGATGTTAAGATTAAGGCAATGATTAATTTATTTTTTAACATTCCTGAGCTCCTCATCTATGATCTTTTTAAAATACTCATAGGGTCTGTTGCCAACCACCTTTCTTCCATTGATAAAGAATGTGGGCGTATTATAAATATCCATATCAATGGCAAGCTTTTTATCCCTTTCAATTATTTCTGAATGAGCCATTGAATCAAGGTCCTTAATAAACCTTTTCATATCAAGACCTATCTCCTTAGCGTATTTAATAAGGCTCTCACGGTCAAGCTGTGGAGATTTTTTTAATAATAGTTCATGCATCTGCCAGAACTTTCCCTGCTCATAAGCAGCCATTACAGCCTGTGCTGCTATATGGGAGAAATCCCTATATTTATAGGGATAGTGCTTGATAACTAATCTTATCTTGCCCCTGTATTCCTTCATTAATCTTTCAATGGTCGGACCGACCGCAACACAATGGGGTCACTGATAATCAATGAATTCAATTATTGTAACAGGTGCATCAGCAGGTCCGTAGGATGGTGAGTTTTCAATGGGAATGACATATCTCTTTTCCTGACCAAAAAGAGGGGATAAAGATAATATAAACAGGGATGAGATTAAGATTATTCTTAACCTCATCCCCTCTCCTCTTTAATATCTAATAACCGAGCCTCTGCAGCCATTTTGCATGCCTTTTTCTTGCCCATGCCACTGGCACTGTACCATAAATCATGATCCTTAAGGTACCTGGATTGGCAAGTGTGCCCAGGTATATGTGAACGGGTATTATAATAACGAGAAGGTCAAAGGCAATATTATGAAGCAGATGGGATATTAAAATCCACTGTCTCTCACCAGGCATGAGCCATATAACAAGACCCGAGGCAGATATAACAATACCACTCAGAAGCAGAAAGAGATAAAAGAGTTTCTGTCCTGCATTAATTATATCCTGAGGAGGCACCTTTGCCTTTTTTGAAAGATAGCCACCAGCCTTCTTTATCCATCCAATATCCTCCCTGCTCCAGCTCAATGCTACAGGAAGATAATAAAACATAGTTGCAAAAAGTGACATGAGAAATACCACACCAGACCAGTTGTGAATTGTCCTCATGTTATGAAAACTACCAAATACTGAACCCATCCATTCAAGCCTGAAGAGAAAACCGAATCCTGTTATGGTAAGAACAAAAAAACTTACAGCCAGTATCCAGTGGTTTATTATCTCAGATGTTGTTGCCTTTCTAATGTACTGGGTCATTACTCCTCACCTCCTTCATCCCTCTTTGGTCCAATTGTAATATAATGCAGTGCTGCAAGACCAACCGCACCTGCAAGTCCTATGTATGAAAGGGGTTTTAAGACCTTATGCCAGAATACCACTGTTTCTGGTATCTCTGGTTTTTCAGCCAGCCCATAGAGTTTTGGCGCATCCTTAAAAGCATAAAGCACGCCAAGGCCTCCAAGGTCTGTCTCTCCATAGAGTTTCTGATAACCTGTCTTCTGTGCCTTTGCTATTAATTCATCTCTTGCACCATAAAAGATTGCGCCTGTTGGACAGGTCTTTGCACAGGCAGGAGGAAGTCCTTCTGCTACCCTGTCTGCGCAGAGATGGCATTTTGATATCCTGTCCCGTTCATCATATCTTGGAACATTAAAGGGACATCCGGCCACACAGAGCTTGCAGCCAATGCATCTTTCCTTATCAAAGGCAACAATGCCATCCTCTGTCTTAAACAAGGCACCAGGTGCAGGACATATCTTCATGCAGCCTGCATCATCACAGTGCATGCATCTCTGACTCACAAAGAGCCATCTGATTCTGTTTGTCTCTGATGGAATTTCTACATAGCGAATCCTGTTATATAGATAAGGAGTAAGGTCAGGCGGATTTTCAAAGGAACCTTTATTAACTGTCTTTGTTGCAGGCAATTGATTCCAGCTCTTACAGGCAGTCTGGCAGGCCCTGCAGCCTATACAGAGTTCTGGAGATATTAACAATGCCTTCCTTGCCATTTTTACCTCCTATGCCTTTTCTATATTTACCAGAAATGCCTTTGNCTCTGGTATAAGGACATTGGGATCGCCTATTGTTGGTGTAAGGAGATTAGAGCTATCACCACCGCTTCCATCCTCAGGATACTTCCATCCAAAACACCACGGGAGCCCTACGAGATGTATTGTCTGGTTCATTACCTTAAGTGGCTTGAGCCTTTCTGTGACTATTGCTATTGCCCAGATCTTTCCACGAGCAGAAGATACTATCACCTTATCACCGCTCTTTATACCCTTTTCCTCTGCAAGCTCTCTGCTCATTTCGACAAATTGCTGGGGCACAAGTTCAAGCTGCCAGGGAAGATATCTTGTAAGCACTCCTGTCTGCCAGTGCTCTGAAACACGATAGGTCGTTGCAACATAGGGATACCTTATGTCACAGCTTACAAATATATCCTCCTCAGGACCTTTTTCTGCTGGCATATCCTTTTCTTTTACAGGATAAAAGAGTCTGACAGTTGGATTTATCCTGTGTTTCTTTGAAAAGGGATTTTCCTGTAAAGGACATTCAAGGGGCTCATAATGCTCTGGGAATGGCCCATCAGCAAGCCCTGGAGCAAATATAAGACCCACTCCCTCTGGTTTCATTATGAATGGATATCTGCCACCTTCCATTGCCATTGGAGGTGCAGGACCATCAGGCACATCTCCTTCCCAGTAGCCTGGTTTATTCGTCATTGGATTTATTTTCTCAGGGTTCCACCAGATGACAGCCCTTTTCTTATCCCATGGTCTTCCTTCAGGATCAACCGAGGCACGGTTATAAAGAATCCTTCTATTTAAAGGCCAGCACCATGCCCATTCTGGATAAAGGCCCAGTCCATTTATATCCTTTTTACCTCTGCGTGCCATCATGTTTACTATCTTTCCATCTACCTCTGTATAGGAACCGCTGTAAATCCAGTTTCCGCAAGATGTGGTCCCATCTGCCTGGAGTGTAACAAAGTTTGTGCATAGGTGGCCCTTCTTACCTATCTGTTTTGGAGGTGTTACCTTTGTATCAAAGATATCCTCAAGATAGTATCCATTTATTTCCCTTGCGATTAAGTGAGTATTTATCTTCTTTATCTTTCCATCAGTTCCCCTCTCACCATAATTCCATGTGAGATTGATGATCGGTTCAGGAAATTTACCTCCCTCTTTCTGATAGAGTCTTTTAACCCTGAAGTAAAGCTCATTTATTATCTCTGCATCAGGTTTTGCTTCTCCAGGAGGTTCAACAGCCTTGTATCTCCACTGGGCAATCCTGCCTGAATTGGTTACACTTCCTTCTTTCTCAACAGAGGCTGCACATGGAAGGAAAAAGACCTCTGTCTGAATCTCTTCTGGATTCATTCCCGGACCTTTCCAGAATGAGCCTGTCTCATTTTCAAAGAGGTTAACATTAACAAGCCATTTTAACCTTGAGAGTGCCTTTCTTACCTTTCCTGCATTGCTTGTTGAACAGGCTGGATTCTGACCCCAGGCAAAAAAACCCTCAAATTTACCCTTAAGCATCTCATCAAAAAGTATCAGCCAGGAACAGTTCTGACCTTCATCAAGTTTTGGAAGCCATTCATAGCAGAAATCATTCTCCTTTTTTGCTTTATCTCCCCAGATTGCCTTTAAATAGCTTACAATGTATTTATTTCTGTTCGACCACCAATTCACACTCTTTGGGTCTTTTGCCTTTGGTGTATGTTTTTCTATGTATTTATTTAGATCACTTAAAGAAGCAGTCGGTACAGGAATATAACCAGGAAGGGAGTGGAATAACAATCCAAAATCTGTTGAGCCCTGCACATTTGATTCACCTCTTAAGGCATTTATTCCACCACCAGCCATTCCAACATTTCCAAGAAGAAGCTGAACAATTGCCATTGCAATTATATTCTGTGTGCCAATTGTGTGCTGTGTCCATCCCATGGCATAGAGCTCTGTACCAACCCTGTTCGGTTTTCCGGTAGTAGCATAGGCCTTATAGACCTCCAGTATCTTTTCTTCCGGAGCACCTGTGATCTGTGAGACCTTCTTGAGAGTATAACGGGAAAAATGTTTTTTCAGGAGCTGGAAGACGCAATGGGGATCATTTAGTGTGGGGTCTTTCTTTGGAATGCCATTTTCATCAAGCTGATAGGACCATGTCTTTTTGTCGTACTTTCTTGTTTTAGGATCATATCCTGAAAAGACTCCATCAAGCTCTCCTGGTCCCTTGAACTCAGGATTTACAAGATAGGAGGCATTGGTATAATTTACAACATATTCTTTCAAGTAGAGATTATTCTGAAGGATGTAATTTATCATGCCTCCGAGGAAAGCTATATCTGTTCCCGGTCTTATAGGACAGTATATATCAGCCTTTGCTGCTGTTCTTGTGAAGCGAGGGTCAACAACTATTAGCTTTGCACCTTTTTCTTTTGCCTTCATTATCCATTTCATTGAAACGGGATGATTCTCTGCTGGATTTGCACCCATAACAAGAATTACATCGGCATTCTTTATATCATTCCACTGATTTGTCATTGCTCCTCTGCCGAAGGACTCTGCCAGAGCCGCTACAGTAGGAGCATGTCAGAGACGTGCCTGGTGTTCAATATAGACAAGACCAAGTGATCTGAGCCATTTTTGAAGAATATAACATTCTTCATTATCGAGTGCAGCACTTCCCACATGGGCAATACCATCAGTTCTGTTTACAACAAATTCCTTCTCCACTTCTACCTCTGTACCATCAGGCTGCTTCTCCTTTACCTTTGATTTTGAGGTAATCTTAAAGGTTCTGTCACGGGTATCTTTAATCCTCCTTGCAATCTGGTCAAGGGCCCAGTCCCATTCAACCTCTTTCCATTCTTTTGCACCTGGTGCACGATAAAGGGGTTTCGTAACCCTCAGAGGATTATTAACAATCTGATAAAGTGCAGCTCCTTTTGAACAGAGAGAGCCTTCATTAATTGGATTGTCAGGATCACCCTCAGTATTTATGACTTTACCATCCTGACTGTGAACAATTATCCCGCATCCAACAGAGCAGAAAGGACATACAGTATAGGTCTCCTTTGCATTCTTTATTCTCAGGGTCTGGGCATAGGACTTTACAGGTCTGAGGTCAATGCTAAGAGAACCGAGCAATAGACCACCTCCGCTGAGTTTCAAAAAATCCCTTCTTGATACTGCCATGGCATCCTCCTTTTAAATTTGAGATTCAAAATTATTAAAGATACAGGATTCATTTATATGCATGTATTAAACATATCTTTATAACTTTGTTTGAACTGGTTAAAGTAATTCTCAACTCTTCTCATAGCACAGGACTTGAGCTTTTCTCGGAGGCTTGAAGGTTCCTGTACCTATCTTCAACTTTTATCAGATTCTGGACTGAAAGTCAAGTAATGGATTTATTTAATTTTTTTATGACAATATTTATTATTTAAAGAATTACTGCCACATTATTGCCTCAAAATAGGGACCGGGAACAGTAAGCCTAACGTGGCCTCTCAAGGGAATCCTTTCAATAACATCGGAATTCTTCTCATAATTGATTATAAAACCTATCTCATCATTTTCTTTTACCCCAAGGTCTGAAAAAGCGACTGCAATCTCTACTATATCATCAATGCCAGCTTCAAGTGCCTTTAACTCAAGCCAGCTGCTATCTCTCAACTCTTTTAAAAAGACACCTCTTGCAGATATATCAATCCTGAAATTCTGTGGTTGCAGAAAAGTAATTACAAGTTTTGCATCCTGTAAAATCTCCAGAGATTTTTTCTTTCCATCAATTCTTACATAAAGATTGTCTCTGTCAAAGCCATAATAGATCTTTTCAAAAATGGTCTCTGCCTTGTGCATGCTTCCTCCTGTACGGGAAACATCAAACTCTGCAGCCTGAAGCCACTCGAAATAGCTGCTCACAAACCCGTCAAGCCTTGGGGTTATAAATCCTCGTATTGTTACAGTAGGCTGTGCTGCCCTGTCCTCTCTGAGTATTGGCACAAGAAGATAAGCAGGCGGCTCCTTACCAATAAATTTATAAACTGCTATCAGATTATTTCTGAAGAGTTCATCAAATTCTTCCTGAGTCTCACTCACATGCTCATCACCGTACCACCAGTTCCAGTCACTGCCTTCAGCTATATATATAAGCTTCCAGGCTGGTGAGGTATCAATATCGGGATGCTCTTTCTCGAATCTCACAAGTTCATCCCTTGTAAGCTTTAGATAGTCCCAGGCAAGATTGTCCTCCTCATGACCTATCCAGACAGAAAAATTGGCGTGTATCCATGAACCGGGATGAACTCTTTGCAGTGAAGACCCTTTCCAGAGACCTTCAAATTCGTTGAGATATTCATTTACTGTAATGGTTTTAATCCAGTCCTCGGATGAAAGGAGGCTATAAAGGGAATTAAGAAAAGCCCTTCCATCATTTTCATAATATTCCCAGGCATTCTCTCCATCCATAATGATGGATACCACATAGGGCTTGTTGTCCAGTCTGTTATGAATCTCCTTTAATCTGGATAGGAAATCCCTTGAGGCATCATCTGGTCTCCATCCCGAATACACAAAACCAATGAGGTCGGAAAGCCTGTGGTCTCTGAAAAAGAGATTCATTCCTTCAAAAAGATGTGGCCTGTAGAGAAGGGCAGGCTCTTTTATCTTTCCATCTGAATCCCTGATAGAAACTCCGAGTGATGCTGCAAGAACATCCTCATCAGATGCCATCCATTTAATTCCCTGTTCTCTGCATATCCCTATCACCTGCTCACTTACAGAACCCTCAGATGGCCAGAGGCCCTTAGGACTGAAACCAAAGATAGACTGAAAATATTCAATAGCCCGTTTAACCTGCTCTTTTGCATCCTCTGGAGCCTGAAATCTACGAGATGGAAGTCTTATATGAGGGAGTGCCTTTTTTGCAGCATCAGTATCACAGAGAAGGGGAAGTATGGGATGATAAAAGGGACTCGCAGAAAGCTCTATCTGTCCCCTTCCTGCCACTTCCCTGTATTTAGGTATTATGTTTTTTAATATCTCAAAGTGCTTTGAGATAATATATCTTTTATCATCCTCACTGTAATTTGATCCCTTCTTCTCTAATTCCCTCAATCCCTGATCATGCT